>CAYNVI010000130.1:4370-10166 GCA_964400585.1 uncultured Pirellulaceae bacterium
AGCTCAGTCACGCTGGGATCGATCCGCCAAGCGGTCTGGGCGGGGCTTTCGTTTCCTCCGGCCGTTGCCTGACGGTCCCCCCTCCCCTTTCCATCCGCCATTCCTTCAAAGGAATCTTTATGAGCATGAAGAGACACACGTCGCGTCGTCGCTTTCTCGGCCAATCCGCCGCCCTCGGGGCAGGCGTCTGGCTGGGAACGCAGGCTACCTCCAAAGTTCAAGCCTCGGCCCTGCAATCGTTGAGCGCCGGTTGCGTCGGCGTGGGTGGAAAGGGCAGCAGCGACACCAGCCACATCGGCGAACAGGGTGTGGCGATCGCCGGTCTCTGCGATGTCGACCAAGGAACGCTGACCAAGAAGGGTCGCGAATTCCCGGATGCCCAGCAGTTCACCGACTACCGCGAAATGCTTGACAAGCTCGGCGACAAGGTCGACATCGTCACGGTCAGCACCCCCGACCACAACCATGCGGCCGCCGCCGTGCGGGCGATGCGGATGGGCAAGCACATCTACTGCCAGAAGCCGCTGACCTGGTCGATCCGCGAAGCCCGGCTGATGCGGGAAACCGCCGAAGAGGCGGGCGTGGTCACCCAGATGGGCAACCAAGGGACCTCCGAAGATGGCCTCCGCGAAGCGGTCGAAGTGATCCGCTCCGGCGCGATCGGCGACGTCAAGGAAATCCATGTTTGGTCGAACCGTCCGGTGTGGCCGCAGGGCTTGGGTCGTCCCGAAGGCGAAGACCCGATCCCCGAAGGCCTCAACTGGGACGCCTGGATCGGGCCCGCGCCGATGCGTCCGTTCAAGAAGGGCGTCTACCACGCGTTCAACTGGCGTGGTTGGGTCGACTTCGGCACCGGAGCCCTCGGCGACATGGCCTGCCACACGACCAACATGCCGGTCATGGCCTTGAAGCTGTGGGATCCCGTCGCGGTCACCGCCCTGAAAAACCCCGGCATCGTCGAGAACGAAACCTATCCGGCTAGCTCGTCGTTGAAGTTCGAATTCCCCGAACGCGAGGGCTTGGCCGCTTGCGATTTCCATTGGTACGACGGCGGGAACCTGCCCGGCGACGAGATCATCAGCCAGCTCCCCGCAAGCTTCCAACGCCGCGTGCAGCAGCAACGCGATGGCGGCCGCAAGACGAGTGGTGCCGTGTTGGTCGGAACCAAGGGGATCATCTTCTCGCCCGATGATTACGGCGCTCGCTACTTCCTGCTGCCCGAGGATAAGTTCGTCGACTATAAGAAGCCCGCGCAGAGCCTGCCGCGGATTCCTTTCAAAGGCGGCGGCGACCAACGGCAGAAATGGGAATTCGTCAGCACCGTCAAGGGCGAATACGAGCCCGGCACGATGTCGAACTTCGGCTATGCAGGACGTCTGACCGAAACGATCCTGGTCGGCAATCTGGCCCTCCGCGCTGGCGAAGGCAAGCGGATCGAATGGGACGCGAAGACGCTTTCCAGTCCCAACGTTTCCGAGATCAACCAGTTCGTGCAGCGGGAATACCGCGAAGGCTGGGAGCTTTAAGCGTTCCCAGCCGGGCACGTTTCTCGCGAAGGAAACAGCGTTCCCAGCCGGGCCGCGTTCCTCGCGGAGGAAACGAGGGCTCGCGCGCGATCGAAAAAAGGCGCCGGAGCTTCCCCTCCGGCGTCTTTTTTTATGGCGTTCACGGCGTTCCCTCGCGGGCCGCCGTGACGCGGTAAAGTTCGATCGCGCCGTCGCCAAATCGTTGGGGCGCTGGCTGCAAGGCTCCCACCTGCTGTAGCCTTTCCAACAGCTCGGGCGTGATCCGAGCTTCGAAACCATAGGTGCTCCGCAGCCGCTCGATCTCTCCCCAATGCACCAACAGATGGCTGAAGCCGGCTTCCCGCAAAGCCTCTCCCCAGGCCTCGGGCGGACGTTCGCGGGTGATCCGGGTTAAGGCCGATTCGTCAAACGTCGTGGAATAGGCGACCGGAATGTTGTAATCGAACGCCGCTGCATCGCCGACCAGCAGCAGCCTGTCGGTCGGCTGCAACTGCGCGTTGACGTATCGCACATGCGCGGGCATCCGCGAGACCGCTTCGCCGACCGGCTCGTCGCGGCGCAGGACCGACAGGTCGACCGCCAACCGCGAATCTCCGACCAGCGGCCCAGCGATCATCAAACCATCCATCCCTACCCCCAGCAGCGCCACCACGGTCGCGACGCGCCAGCCGGCCGACCGCCGCAACACCGCCCAGCCGATGCCGGCCAGCAGGAAGAGGAGCGTAAACGAAGGCAGCAGGAAGCGTTCGATCCGATGGGTGAACAGCCACCACAGCAACAGGCTGGCGAGCAAGCCGGTCACGATTCCGCGGGTCGCGGCGAGCCGCCAGCCACCGACCGCGCCGAGCAGGGCGAGGGGCACGACGAGCAGGCTTTGCAATTGCCACTGCCAGGAGAGTCGCCGGAGGGCGCTCCACCCCTGCGCGGCCCCATAGCCATCGTGTTGGTGCGCCGCATTCCACTGCGCGATCTTGGCCGGATCCATCGTCTCGCCACCCCACAGCGAAGCGGCCAGCGGATAGACGGGGTTTCCTGCCAGCACCGCATTCTTCAGATACCAGGGGCCGCCCACCAACAGCGCCACCCCCAAAAAGAGCCCCACCGCGCGAACCCGGCTGCGCCAGGACCGCGGTCCCATCAACCAACCGCCCACCACCGCCAACGGGAAGGCCACAAACAACACCGCGGGATATTTGCAGGCGATCGCCCCCCCGCTCCAGAATCCCAGCCACCCCGCCGTGACAGGCGGTAGCCCGCGTCCCACCGCCTGCCAGACGGCCACACTCGCCCACAGCCCGGCTGCCAAGAAGCAGGCGACCGCCGCTTCGACCAGCCCCAGCG
Organism: uncultured Pirellulaceae bacterium; assembly: GCA_964400585.1. GTDB lineage: Bacteria > Planctomycetota > Planctomycetia > Pirellulales > Pirellulaceae > CAYNVI01. The sequence continues at coordinate 7,238 of CAYNVI010000130.1, forward strand.
AAGCCCCTTGGAACAGCGCCGGCATGCCGACGACCAGCACGCTGGTCCAACGTCCCGCCGCCGGATCGCCCAGCCGGCGCACCGCTTGGCCCAACAGCAGCGACGCCAAGATCAAATAGCCGGCCATCAACAACTTGCCCGACAGCGCGCCCCACCACCAGGCATCCCAGTCGCCCGGAACCAGCCGCCAGGCATCGATCGCCCAGACCACGTGCATCTCGGCGGCCATCGGCATGTTGGCGTAAATGTTGTGCGGCAGGAAGGTGATCTCCCCCGCCTGCGACCATTCCTTGGGGGCCTGCAGGTGGTACTCGCGGACGTCGTATTCGGCGGGCGGCATCATCGCCCGCGCCAGCAGCAGGGCGGCCCAGGCGGCCCACAGGACGCGGGGAAGCTGCCGCGCCCAAGCCGGCGCCGAGGCGTCCGGCACCGCCGCGATAGGCCAGCTCGCGTCCGGCACCGCCGCGGCCCGTCCCGTCGTCGACGGCCGCCCGCCAGCGGGCGGTTCCCCGCGATGCCAGCGGCGGGCGGTGAACGCCACCAGCCCCGCCACCGCCGCGCTGACGGCGAGGATCAACGGGGCACTGAGAGGCGTACCGATCAGCGCCAGCAGGCCGGCCCCCAAGGTGGTCCACGATTGCAAAGTCAACCCCGCCAAGGTCGCCACCACGGCGTGTTCGCAGGGCGAGAGCCGGATGGGCAGGGGCGGCCAGGCGTTGACGAGCCAGCGTCCCGAACACCAGGCGACGCCCCAGGCAACGGCCGCCGCGCACAGGACCATCGCCCGCTCGCCCAGCCCTGCCAGCGTGGCCCGCCCGGCGAACCAGCTGCCGATCGTCTGATCGGGGACCAACCAAAGCAGCCACCGCGGTCCATTCAAATCGCTTTCGACCGCCGCCACGTCGGTCGGCCAGATCGGCTGGGCCAGAAAGAGCAAGACCCAGGCGATCCCCAGCACCGCGGCCACCGCAACCCCCCAGCGAGGGACCGGATCGAGAGAGCCCGACTCCTTCGCCGACGCCTCGCCCGATGCCTCGCCCGATGCTGGTCGAGTTTGCAAAAAACCTTTCATAAGACCCGCTTGTTCCCCTGAAGAATCATCGCGACCGGCTCGCTTCGCCGTGCGGGCGAGCTAAGATTGGGAACCAACACGTCTCCGCCCCCTCGTTCCCCTTCCCTTCCCATCATGACAAACCGCGATCGCATTGCAGGCATTTTGACGCCCAACCTGACACCGGTCGACGGGCTGGGACGGGTCGATGAAGACCGTTTGCGTGGCTATGTCGACTGGCTGATCGAACAGGGCGTCGATGGACTCTACCCCAACGGCAGCACCGGCGAATTCATCCGGTTCACCGCCGAGGAGCGTCGCCGCATCGTCCAGATCGTCGTCGATCAGGTCCGGGGACGCGTCCCGGTGCTGGCCGGGGCGGCGGAAGCCAATGCCCGCGAGACGATCGCTGCCTGCGATGCCTACGGGGCGATGGGGGTCCACGCCGTCGCCATCGTCGCCCCCTATTATTACCGGCTTAGCCCCGAGGGCGTGTACGCCTACTTTCGTGAGATCGCCGATACGGTGACCGTCGACGTCACGCTGTACAACATCCCCTTGTTCGCCTCGCCGATCGATGTCGAAACCGTCCGCCGCCTGGCCTTCGACTGCCCCCGCGTGATCGGCATCAAGGATAGCTCGGGCGACCTGCCCAATATGATGCGGATGATCGCGGCGATCCGCCCCCAGCGTCCCGACTTCAGCTTCCTCACCGGCTGGGATGCCGCCCTCGTCCCGATGCTGGTCGCCGGCGCCGATGGCGGGACCAACGCGACCAGCGGCGTCGTCCCCGAGCTGACCGGCGCGATCTACCAGGCGGTCCAGGAGAAACGGATCGACGACGCGATCGAGCTGCAGTACCAGTTGCTGCCCCTGTTCGATGCGATGATCAGCACCGGCGAGTTCCCCGAAGGTTTCCGCGCCGGAGCCCGTGCCCGCGGCTGGGAGATGGGGTCGGGACGGCAACCGACCAGCAAGAGCCAGCAGGCCAACCTGGCCAATTCCCAAGCCGAGATCCAGCGTCTGGTCGCTCAGGTCACCGGCGGCATGCCCTCCCGGCCGGAGGACGCGGATCCGATCAGCGAAATCGTCCAACGCGTCCTGCAGCAACTCGGCTAAGCCGTGACGGCGAAAGGTACCGCGCCGTTAGGGCGACAGGTACCGCAGGAAGTTCCGCATCGGCTGGCCCGGCACGTAGGCGGTCGGCTGGCCGACGATCCCCCGCCCCAACTGGGCGTTGTAGGTATCCTGGCCTAACGTAAAGAGTGGCCGGTAACCGGCGTTGTTGGGGATGTAAGGCGTCGGTGCAGGCATCGCGACCGGAGGAGCGACCGTCCCTGGCGGAGGCACGAATGCCCCGGGTTGGTTATAGCTGGCGGGCACCGAGTCACACCCCCAGTAGCCGCCCGCCGTATAGGGCGAAGGCGCCGAGACGTTCGCGCAGTTATCCAGCGTCGCCATCGGTCGGCCGATCTGGGGGACCGGGACCGCGGCCCCGTCGGAACCGGGGGGCCTCACCCCCAGCGGCTGCGTCTGGACCGGGGACAACCCGCCCCCACCGGCCGAAGTTCCCGGCAACGGCGTACTCGCGCCCGGCATTCCCATGCTGCCGTTGCCGCCTCGATTCGCCGGATCGGCCGGCAAAGCAGGCGCTGCATTGGGCGCCGAATCGTTCGTAGCCGGCGGGTTCGGCGCTTGGAAGACCGTCCGCCGCACCGTCGTGGCAGGCTCCGTCGCTTGTAAGGAGGGGACCTCGAAACCCGCCTGGCGGTTGGCGAAGCGGACCGTTTCTGCCGGTCGCTCCACCGGGCGCTGCGCGGGGACCGTTTGCCACGCTCTGGTTTCCTGCAGCCGCGCTGCAGTGTCGCGGTTCGCGGC
>CAYNVI010000131.1:0-10099 GCA_964400585.1 uncultured Pirellulaceae bacterium
AGATCGAAGCTTGGGTCGAGGCTATGGTGACGCTGAGCGACGAGGATCGCGACGCGTTGTCGACGCCGACCGCCTCCGCCCCGCCTTCGGAGGGGGCGGCACCGTCAGGCTATCCTGCCGGCGTGGCTCCAGCCCTGGTCATCGACTTGGCAATCCAGACCGGTTGGCAGCAAGCGGAAGACCCGATCGTGCCTGCCGGGCAAAGCGCGGATGCCACCTTCATCCGCCGCTTGCATCTCGATTTGTTGGGACGGATCCCTACGGGCGAAGAACGAGCCGAGTTCTTAGCGTCGACGAATAGCGACAAACGCGAGGAGTGGATCGACCGGCTGCTCGAGGCGCCCGAGCACGCGCGGCACTTAGCCGAATTGTTTGACACGATGCTGTTAGGACGCGGCGGCGTCGGCGATATGAAACGCCGCCAGCGCCGGGGATGGCTCGATTTCTTGACGCGTTCGTTCGAGGAAAACCGGCCGTGGGATGACGTCACCCGGGCGATGTTATTGGCCCGACCTGAAGGACCCGACGATCGAGGCGCGCCGTGGTACCTGTACGAACGGAAGAACGAACACCAACAGATCGCCGAAGCGGTGTCCCGCGGCATCTTCGGGGTGCAGATTCAGTGTGCCCAGTGCCACGACCATCCGCTGGCCGCGGAGATCAAGCAGGCCCATTACTGGGGGCTGGTCGCTTTCTTCAACCGCGGCGAAAACGTCAATACGCCCGCCGGGCCACGGGTCGCCGAATCGGCGATTGGCGGCTTTTCCATGTTCACCAACTTGGAAGGGGAGAGCCAACCGAACCGCTTGGTTTATCTGCGCCGCGAGCCGGTGGCCGAAGACCGCCCGCCGGCGGGTGAAGAGCAGGAAGACCTCGATGCCCTCTACCGTGAAGCGGGGAAAGATACCCCGCGAGTTCCTAAGTTCTCACGCCGGCAGCAGTTCGTGGATCACGTCTTGGCGGACCATCCTTTGGTGGCACGGGCGATGGTCAATCGATTGTGGGGACTGATGATGGGCCGTGGCCTGGTGCATCCAGTCGATCAACTCGATTCGACGCATCCGCCCAGTCACCCCGAGTTGCTCGATTGGTTGGCGGAGGACTTTGCGGCGCACGATTACGATGTGCGGAGACTGCTGCGTCAATTGGCCCGCAGTCAAACCTACCAGCTGAGCTCCAAGAGCGATGAGTTTGTCGATCCAGCCCACTTTGCGGTCGCGGCGGTCAAACCGTTGTCAGCCGAAACGCTGTATCGGTCCTTGCTGTTTGCGTTGGACAGTCGCGATCCGAACGATGCGTCTGCCGATCGGCGGATGATCCCGGAGCGTCTGGCCGAATACCGCAAGGCGTTCCCGGATGTTCTTCCGGAGGAAAGCATCGGGAATTTACGGCAATCCTTGTTGCTGACCAACGGGCCGGACATTCACGCCCTGCTGACCCCGGAGCGTTCCGGCACGATCAAACGCTTGCTGACGCTTCAGGATGCGGAATCCATCACCCGGGAGGCGTTCCTCCAGGTGTTGGGACGGCTTCCGGAAGAACCCGAAGTCCAGGAGGCGGTCGCGTTCCTGGAAGCTCGCGGCGATCGGCCCAGCCGCGGTGTCGACCAGTTGGTGTGGGCCTTGCTGACAAGTGCTGAATTTCGTTTCAATCATTAAACGCTGATCCGGAAAGTGGAATGCCTTCCTCTGACTCGTCCCCTGCCGCAGACGGTGCGCCGCGCAGCTGTGGCAGCCCCGACCACCGTCTGCACCGTCGCCTGTTCCTGCAAGGGAGCTTGGCGGGTGCGGCTTCGGTGGCCAGTTTTCAAAGTTTGTTCAATGTTCCCGCCTTCGCCGAGAAGGCACAGAAAAAGGGAAAACGCTGCATCCTGTTATGGTTGTGCGGGGCTCCCAGTCAGTTTGAAACCTGGGATCCCAAGCCGGGTCGGCCCACCAGTGGACCGTTTGGGGCGATCCCTACCTCGCTGCCGGGCGTGCAGATCAGTGAGCTGATGCCCAACTGTGCCCAGATCATGGACAAGCTAGCCGTGGTGCGGTCGATGAGTACCGAGCCGTCGGAGCATTTTCAGGCGATCGATCTGCTGACGCGAGGCGAGGGGCCTCGTCCTCCCTTCACGCGGCCCCTCCTCGGTTCGGTCGTGGCCCAGCAGCTAGGCGACCTCGAAAACCCCGTGCCCGACTTCGTGCTGTTGGACCCTTGCCCCGAAGGCAACGAATTCAAACGCTTCAAGGCGGGTAACTGGCCCGGTTGGCTGGGTGCGGAGTACGCGCCGGTGCGTTTTGGTGGGCAGTATGGGCTCGACAACATCGAACGCGACGATTCCGTTTCCGATCTGGACCACGCCGAGCGGGAAGGGTTGCGGTCCTTCCTCAGTCAGCGGTTTGCCAACGAGCGTCGCGCGGCAAAGACCGGTTCCTACAATGCGGCGTTCGAGCGCGTGCGGGGATTGATGAGCGCGGCCCCCTTGTTCGATATCGAACGATTGCCCGAGCGCGATCGCGAGCGATATGGGCCGGGCACCTTCGGCATCCATGCGCTGCTGGCCCGCCATCTGATCGAGAATGGCTCGACCTTCGCCATGGTCGCCAATGGAATGCCGTGGGATTGCCACGTGCTGAACCATGAAATCCACCAGATGTTGGTCCCCGAGATGGATCGCGTGGTCTATCACCTGATCACGGATCTCGAAGAACGCGGGCTGCTCGACGATACCCTGGTGATGGTGATGGGCGAATTTGGACGAACGCCCTGGTTGAATCAGGCACGCGGTCGCGACCATTATCCGAATGCTTGGAGCCTGGCGATGGCTGGCGGCGGGATCCGGCCGGGCACCGTTTACGGCAGCACCGACGAAAACGGAATCGCGGTGGCGGACAACCCGGTCGACCAGCGTCGGCTGTTTGCCACGATTTTCGAAGCCTTGGGAATCGATCCGCACACGACGTACGACCTGCCGGGGTTGCCGACCTTCCATCGCGTCGAACAGGACGCCCAACCGATCGCCGAAATCCTCAGCTGAAGCAAAGCTCCATGAAGATTGAACTGAAAGATGCCGGTCGGTTGAAGCTGCCGACCGGCGTGATGGACCTGGACGTCGAGGCGGCGGGACAAGCCGCCTATGCAGCGAGCCTGGATGGCATCTATCGAGTGCCGTTGGAAAAGGGAGAAGCGACGCGCGTCGGGACCCACGCCCAGTGGGCCTCGGGCATCGCCCTGGTCGACGAAGATCGCCGCCTGGTTTCTGCTGGATACGATGGCAAGTTGCAGTTTCGGGATCTGGGCAAAGAGGAACCCGATCAGATCACCGACGCGCATTCCTTCTGGTCGTGGAAGTTAGCGGTCAGCCCTGATCGGCGGCGGGTCGCGTCGGTTTCGGGGCAGTACCTCGCCGGCGGTTTGAAATACGAACCGCGTCCTGCGGAGGAACCGACGGTGAAGGTGTTTGACGCGGTCGACGGCACGCAAACCCACGCCTTCGACTTCCTCCCGTCGGTCCAAGCGGTCGCGTTTCATCCTGGGGGCGATTACCTGGCTGCGGCCAACCTGATGGGCGACATTGGGGTTTGGGATCTGCAGTCGGGCGAATCGGTCGCGCACTGGCGGACGCCTGACTTTACCAGTTGGGGGATTATCAAGAGCCACTGTTACATCGGCGGGATCCACGCATTGGTATTCGCTGCCGATGGTGAATCGCTATATGCCGCAGGGATGGGGCCGATGCGCGACCCGATGGCGGGCAACGGTCGGCAGCTGTGGCAACGCTTTGCCTGGCGGGAAGATCCGCCCCAGAAACTGTCCGAAACGAACAAGGACCAAGCAGGCGAAGGGCTGATGGAAGCCCTCGCTATGCACCCTGCGGGGGAATGGTTCGTGATGGCGGGACGACTCCGCGGGGGCGACTGGAACGTCGGGCTGTTCTCGGTCGAAAGCGGGGAGCGGATCGGGTTCTTAAAGACCGGCATCCGTGTCACTTCCGCCAGGTTCTCCCCCGACGGCGGACGCTTGTATCTGGGCGGGATGAGCAATCAGCCCGGGCCGAAGGATGGTCGCTGGCCCGAGTTCGGGATCATCGATCGCTATGAGATCACCGTCACGGCGTGAGCGGCCCGCTGGTTCAATTTCCGCGGGCGACCGCCTCCTCGCCAATCGTCTGGTAGCGTGCCAACGCCGCGTCGTAGGCTTCGCGGGCGGCGGCTCGTTCCGGCGGGGCGATAAACCGCTCGCGATTCTTCCAGAGCAGGCGGATCGATGCGGCGCACCAGCGGGCACTGTCGCTGGAGGCGCGGATCGGCTGGTCGGCAATCCGCACCTCGACCGGATTGGTATGCAGTTGCGGGAACTGACGGAGGGCCACCCAGCTGCTTTCCTCGATTGGGATCTCCCATGCGAGTTGGTGTGAGCCGCCGTCGGCGGGAACCTGCTGGCTGGCGACCGCTTCCCCGTTGACGACCAGTTCGACCAATCGCGTACCGCCACGCACCTCGCCGCTGTCGCGGGGAGCGTGCAGATCCACCGTATCGCCGATCATCCGCCGACCGTCCGCGGGGGTGATACCACCGTACGCGGCCGCGTTGGGTTGCACGGCGGCGAAACTGACTTCTGCCTGGACCGTCACAGTCCCCGGAGCGTCACGGCGAACCCCCCCATCGCCTGGTTGTGTCCCTGCCACCGCGAACTGGAGGGCGTGCGCAAAGCCGTCGGAAACGTACGATTGCCCGCGGCGAATCCCTGCGCACCACTCGCTGAAATCGAGCTCCGCTTGCTCCCCGAGGCGGACGTAGACACGTCCCTGCCCGACCCGGCGGCTGCTCATGCATGGGAAGTCGGTTTCGCCGCTCAGCTTCAACGGGAAACCACAATTCATCAGATGGTACCAGGTGTTCCATTCGGGGATGCGGGCGGTATCCATCGCGCTGATGAAGTCACAAACCCCTGCGGCTGTGCTGACACAGATTTCCATCGCTCCGGCCCCATTCATTTCGGGAATGACCAGGTTGGGAAGTTGCTGGGAAGCCCGCTCGATCGCGATCGTCAGTTCCCGCTCGCGCAACCGTCCATCGCGATCGGCATCGAGGCGAGCGAAGGGTTCCGGCAGGAGGGCATCCTGCAGTTCGGCGACCGATGCCGCTTGATCGCCATCGGCATCATACGTTTCCAAAAGACGCTGGGCCGCGACAGGTGGGTTGACATGCATCGCCGAGTGCGGGTAGCCGGTGACGCCCCCCTGCTCTTTCGCCCAACGCATCACGGGAACGGTCCAGGTTGGCCAGCCTTTGTCCTTGCCGCCTGCTGAACCGGGATAGGTTTGGTCCTCGAGATCGAGCAAGCAGACATGGCCGAGTGCCGCCGAGCCAAATCCACTGATTTCCAGGTCGTACTTGAGGACGGTTCGCGGTTCGCTGACGGTATCGGCGATCGGCGAAAAATATTGTCGTTGAAATTCAAAGCATGGCCCCCAGGTGAGGACGCAGCCCACATTCAGGCCTTCCCCTTTCACCTGGCGGAACATGTCCTGGGGCGTCACCCCCTGGGTCGGGTCGTCATAATGAGCGCAGCCGGCACCGTGGATATGATGGTCGCCCGAATAAAACCCCAGCGCTTCCGGGTGGACCCACCGTTCCAGATCGAAGGTCAATTGCGCACTGCCAGCCGGCGGGATGACGACCTGCTTTTGCAACGGGCGATATTCTGGACCGCGGCTGTAAGTGACCTCGAACGTGCCGGGGGGAAGCAACACGGTCTCCCCGTCGGCACGATAGATCTGCGGCTGAAAGAAAAAGTCCGGAGCGAGTCGCTTGACCTGAGACGGATAGACGTGCCCGGCGTGATCGCGAAAGAGGAGCCGCGCGGTCGTCGGTTGTCCGTCAAAATCGTGGATCGTCAAGGCGACCTCGCGAGCCGGCTGGACATCAAAGAGGACCGGGATTTCGCCCCGGAAACCGAGGTCCTGGGTCCCCGAGCCGACGTCAAAACCGATCGTCGCTTCCCGCCGGCCCGCCTCGCTGCTGGACAGGAGGGCGATCGCGTATTCGACCTCCAGCCCACTCAGCCGGGGTGTCATCGGTTGGCCGCGGTAGATCTCGCATTCCAGGAAGCGGTCGGAGGCACCGTCGCGATTCTCTTTACGATTCAGTTCGGTCTGGGCCTGACGGCGCAGGCTGCCGTCGCTCGCTCCGGCGAAGACGGCTCCACCCTGTGGGCTATCGATCCGCAGTTGCCGCGTGACGGTACTGTGGTTGAGGACTTTGACCAGGTGCGGCGTGTAACCGAACTGCTGCAGGTTGGCCGAGGCGGGCCCGCGCGCGACCTTGACGCGGACCTCGGGATTCAAGGTAACCACGAACAGGACATGTTCATCGAGCAATTTCTGCAACCGCAGGGGATCTCGCCGTTTGGCGGCCTGCCGCAGGGCGGTCGTCGTCTTCTGCGGGAGTGGATGCCCCAGATAGGAAAAGGTTTGCAGGAGGCGTTCGACGTTGGCGGCCAGCGGTTGGCCTTCGGTGCCCAAGATCGGCACGTCCTCTGCGGCCGTTACGCGCAAGGGCATGGCGAGTCCCATCGTCACCCCGGCGGCGACGAGCAAGGGGAACCAACGACGTCGCGTCGGGACGCCGCTTGGGAGCGAGCGTTGCATCGGGAATCCTCCGCAGATCAAAAGGCAGTGTTCAGGAGTCGTTGCAGTTCGGCAGCAACGTCGGCTCCCTCGTAAAACCAGAGGCCCCCTTGGACTTCGACGGTTTGGCCCGGCGGGCAATCGGGGAAAATCGGGTCGGAGTGGACACAGGGGACGGGCGGGTTCGTCCAGACGCGTTGGTTGGGACGCCAGCCGGTGATGATCCAACGATCCTGGTTCTGGGATCGCAGCGCGATCAGCGGGCCGTTTTGAACCTCGAGACGTTGCTCCTGCGTCTGGAAGTCGATCGCCCCTTTGAGCATGTTGCAGACCTGGACCCGAAGGCCGCGGAGGGGAGCCTCGGTCCCGTTGGTCAGCTGGATCGTCATCCGCACACCCTTCGTTTCCCGGCGGACGGTACTGGTGAAGACGATCCCACCTGGGAGCTCCCGTTCGAACGATAACGCGTTTTCGTCGCCTTGCCATTCCAGCGGCGGCAGCGTGATCGACTGCTCGTCCCAGATCGTCGGGATGTGCGTGTGGGCGAGGTAGGTCAGTCCCAAATTCGAGAAGATCGCTTCGGGAACATCGACGACAACGTAGCCGCCCTCTTCCCAAGGGGGAAAGACGCTGATTTTGGTGTCCCGCTGGGGAGCGATCGCACCCTCAAGAAATCCGCGCCGTGGATGTCGGCCGCCCGGATAAGGCAGCAGGCGGACCTCAGCCTGTCGCGGTGGCTCGTTCGCCCGGTCGGCGCGGGCGGCGATCTCACGAGCTGCCTTATCGCGGTCGAGCCCGGTCGCTCGATGGATTTCTGCGGCGGTGAAGCGGTGTGCCAAGATCATGTTATCGAGCCTTTGGGGATCTCGCTGAGATTCTTATTCCCCGCCGCAGGAGGCGTGGCGCCGATCGTGACCCAGTTGGTCAGCGGGAGAGCGACGTTCAAGTCTTCCGCAAGGACCACATTTTTCAGGTCGGCGATCGTGCGATGCAGGTGGGTGTCTCCGGAGAACCAATCACGGGCAGCCGGATCCGCCCAACGTCGAAGTCGGATGGTCAGCTCGACCGGACCGTTGAGCTCCAGGATGCGGGTTTCCGGAAAGTAGTGGGGACCGCGCTGCACTGTCAGCTGATACGTTCCGGCGGGGACTTCGGCGACGCAAGGGTGCGGCGACACCGTCGTGTGGTATTCGGTCGATTCAGCGTTGATCCAATTCTGCTTCTCGTAGCGGACCGCCTGCCCTTGGTCCGAATCGCTGGTGAAAAAAAAGGCTTTTCCAGCATCGTTGCGGAGATCAAGCCGTGCGGCGACGGGCTGAGCCGAATCGCCATCGAGGACGGTGACGCGGACCGAGACCGGGTCGGCCGCCCCGGAGACGAGCGGGAAAAGCAGTCCAGCGATGGCTGGAAACCAGAGGCGAAGGGAGGGCATACGAATCTCGCTGGAAGCATCGATGGGGGACGCGTTCCGATTATAGAGAACGTCGCGGACGGATCGGTGAGTCGAGTCGGTGGTTCTTCCGTAAAAAGAGGGTTCCGTCGCCGCCGTGACCTAAACTTGCGCAGCGATTCGTTCCCGCCTCCTCCCACCCTGTGCTGTTGCGCCCGATGCCTTTCCAGACCACTCGTTGTTCGCTTGCGCGCTGCTCGACAGTCCCCGTCGCCATCGCGCCTGCCTTCCGCCTGTTCGTCTTTCTGGGGACCTCCTGCGTCTGGGGGGTGGCTTGCGGCTGGGCGGAGCACCCGCGCGTGGCCGCTCCCGCCGATCCCCATGAAGTGCTGGGAACGCAGGCCTGCGTCAAATGTCACGCGTCGGAATTGGAAGTCTGGCGCAAGACTCCTCATGCGGAGACGTTCGAGACCTTGCATCGGCGTCCCGAGGCGCGGGAGATCGCGGAGCGACTAGGGATCCGTTCCATCAAGTACGAAGGCCGCTGCGTCGCCTGCCATTACACGCAGCAAGCCGACCCCTCCACGGGCAGCATCACAGCGATCGCGGGCGTCTCCTGCGAATCGTGCCATGGCGCGGCCAAATCGTGGCTCGATGCCCATCACGACTACGGGGGACCTCAGATCACGCGGCAGACCGAATCACCGAGTCATCGCCAGGCGCGGATCGATCAGAGTGTCGCGTTGGGAATGCGGAATCCGGACAACGTGTTCTTGGTAGCGCAAAGTTGCTATCGGTGCCATACGGTGGGCGACGAAGAACTGGTCAATGTCGGCGGCCATCACAGCGGCAGTCTCGACTTTGAATTTGTCGCCTGGTCGCAGGGGATGGTGCGCCACAACTTTGTCCGCTCCGACGGCAAAGCGAATCGGGCCAGTCCGCTGCCGCGTCTGCGGGTGATGTTCGTCGCGGGGCTGCTGGCCGATTTGGAAAGCAGTTTGCGGGCGGTGGCGACGGCGACCGAAAAAGCCACCTATGGGGTGACCGTCGCCAAACGGGCGGCGCGGGCCGCGGCCCGCTTGCAGAGCGCCGCGGCCAAGGTCGACGTGCCCTTGCTGGATACCGCGACCGAGGTCTCCCAAGGCATCGCTTTGCGGCTGGGCAACGGCTCGGAACTGACGGCGGCGGCAGACCGACTTTCGGAGCTCGGTTATCAGTTCGCGGAGCAGAGCGACGGCAGCGAACTCGCCCCGCTCGATCCCTACCTGCCGTCGCCCGATTCCTGGAAATAGGGCGTGCCGCCACGACCTACCGAACGGCGGGGGGGCGGCATTACGGTTTGGGAGGGAGCAAGGCCGTGGGCTGGGGATCCTCTTTCGCCAGGCGGAAGATTTGCCGCGCGTGAGGATCGGCCACTAGCAGAGCGTCGGGCGTGGCGGCGATGCCCACCGGGTGTTGCAGCGGCGCGCCGGCAAACCATTCGCTGGTCTCGCCGTCGGCGGTCACCCGCATCACGGCGTGACCGTAGCCATCGGTGACGTAGACCTCATCCTTGCTGCAGACGAGACTGCTGGCATATTGGAAAGGCCGCCCCGTGACCACCGGCGTGACCGTCCCCTCCTGATCGATTTTGACCACGGCGGGGTCATCCGGGGTCAACGCCCACAGGTTGCCTTCGCTGTCGAATCCCAGGCCGCGAGCATTGACCTTGGCGAAGGGCTCCGGCTGGCCACCGGCAAGCGGCAGCCGCATGATCACTCGCATCTCCGCATCGCCGACGTAGAGCATTTCGCCCTGCGGGTCGAGCGTCAGGCACATCGGGATGCCGATTTCGCCGCCGGTCAGCGGGGATGGCTGCTGCTCGTCGCCCGCCAGGCGGTAGACCTCTCGGGTGGCCGAATCGCCGACCAGGATGGTTTGCTCGTCGAGGGCCAGGATGCAGCGTGGCCGGTTGAGGGGCTGGCGGAACTGCTGTGGCCCCTGATGAAACAGCGTCAGCTCGCTGCCGTCGGCGGCCATCTTCCAGATCCCCGGTTTTTCCAGGTCAACCACGAAGATGGGCTGCTGTTCACCCGCCGTCGAGACGCTCAGCG
>CAYNVI010000132.1:0-10090 GCA_964400585.1 uncultured Pirellulaceae bacterium
GCCGGCAGCAATTCCTGAAAATGACGCTGCAGTTCCTGCGGCTTTTCGATTCGGTACATCGCTCCGGCGATGCCGACGACGTGGTCCTCGCGGTCGAACAGCGGGGTCTTGGTGGAGACGTACCAGCGAGGAACCTGGCGGCGATGGAGCACCATCCACACTTGTCCGGGGAGCGGTTGGCGACTCTCCATCACGCGGCGGTCCTCGGCGATGTAAGCCTCGGCCATCAAGGGAGGATGGAAGTCCCGGTCGGTCCGTCCGATCGCTTCGCTTTCGTCGCGGAGCCCGTGGTTCTCCAAAAACAGCTGATTGACTTTCACAAACCGGCTCTCGCGGGTCTTTGCGTAAAAGTAGGTCTGTGGTAAAGCATCGAACAGCCGGATCACCGCTTCGCCCAGCGGGGAGAGGGCGAAGAAGGCGCGTTGGAAGCTGGCCGGATCTACCGGGGCAGTCGGCGGGTTCGGCGGGGGTTCGGGCGTTCCCATCAGTGGCGGAGCCCTGCTCGGCGAAGGCGAATGACGAAATCGAGGCGGAGGAAGCAAGCCGTATGATGTCGACCCGGGAAGGCTTAGGCAAATCGACGAGCGAGCGACCGCCCCCCTGCAGGCTGCGTGCTCCCTTGGAGCGGTGGCGGCAAATGCGTGGAGGCGTGCCGCTGTTCGCGTGCGCGGGCGCCGTCCTGCTGTGGATGGCGCAGCCGCCGCTCGGTGGGTGGCCGCTCGCCTGGGTCGCGCCGCTCAGTTGGTTCTGGATGGCCGCGACGCCCCGTTCGCAGTGGGCGGGCGGCTACGCTTGGCTGTACCTGGCTGGCTTGGGCTACTGGTTGCTCACGCTGCAGGGGTTACGGCACGCCCATCCGGCGATGTTCCTCGGCTGGTTCGCGTTGAGCCTCTATCTGGCTGCCTACGTTCCTCTGGCGGTCGCCTTGATCCGGGTGGCGGTGCGGCAAGCGATTCCATTGCCGCTGGCCGCCGCCGCGGTGTGGACCGGCTTGGAAGGGCTCCGCAGCTACGCCCTGACCGGGTTATCCATCAATCTGCTGGGGCATACGCAGGTCGACCAACCGAGCGTGATCCAGATCGCCGATCTGTTCGGCAGCTACGCCGTCAGTTTTCTGGTGGCGTATGTCGCCGGCACGCTCGCCCTGCTCGGCCTCCGCCCCCGCAAGGGCTCGCCCGGCAAGCCGCTCGTGGCCGTCGGCGTCGCCGTCTTGCTGGTGGTAAGCAGTCTCGGCTACGGGGCATGGCGAATGGCCCAAGGGGAGCGATTGCAGGCCAGCCGGGACCCTCTGGGACGGATCCTGTTGATCCAACGCGACGAGCCGGTCGATTACGTGATGTCGAGCGAGCGGCATGCGGCGATCTTTGGTTCCTACGTGGAGGGCTCGCGGGCCGCCCTCGCGGGGCTCGCAGGCCCGCCGGTCGATCTGATCGTCTGGCCGGAATCGATGTACAGCGGCGGGTTTCCCTGGATGTTGCTGGGCGACACGCCGCGCGTGCCGGAAGGTTTGTCGCTTTCCGCCGAAGCGTTCCGGCGGCAGGTCAAGGTGCAAGCCGACTCGTTCCGCCAGCAGGCCGCCGGCATCCAGCGTCAGCTGCGGCTGGCTCAGGATTCGTCGACCGACCCGGCGATGTTGGTCGGGTGCGGGGTCGTCCGTTTCGATCGCCGCCAGGAACATTACAGCGGGGCGGTGTTGATCGGCCCGCAGGGCGTCGTCGCCGACTGGTACGGGAAACGCCATCTGGTGATGTTTGGCGAATATGTTCCCTTCGCCCGCTGGTTTCCCGGGGTCGCCGAGCTGCTGCCGATCGGCAGCGGGATGACGCCGGGGCCGGCGGCCGTGACGATGGAAGTCGATGGCTGCCGGTTCGCCCCCAACATCTGCTTCGAGACGGTGGTCGAACCGGTGGCGATCGAACAGCTGCGGGAATTAATCGCCCGCGGCGAGGCTCCTGACGTGCTGATCAATCTGACCAACGATGCCTGGTTCGACACGTCGAGCTTGTTGGCCCATCATCGTCGCTGTTCGCAGCTGGTGGCGGTCGCCTGCCGGCGCCCGCTCTTGATGGCGTCCAATATGGGGCCGACCGTTTGGATCGACAGCAACGGGCAACTGGTGGAACAGGTTCCGGTCGGCCGCCACGGATCGATTCTGGCCGAACCCTTGGCCGACGGACGATCCGGACTCTACCAGGTCTGGGGCGACTGGCCGGTCCGCGGCCTCACGCTCGCCACCCTGGCGCTCGGCGGATGGGGTCTGATCGAGGATCGTCGCCGGCGGGCTCAGGGCCGGCGGGCCCGTGAGCCGGAGGCTGCCGGGTCGACCGAGACATAGTGCGTCGGCATGGAGGGGAGACTCTCCAAAAAGACGCGACCATACGGTTTGGTTCGCACCCGCGGGTCCAGGATCACCACCATCCCGCGATCGGTCGCCGTCCGGATCAGCCGCCCCACCCCTTGCCGCATTTTGATCACCGCTTCGGGCAGCTGGTAATCACGAAAGGGGTTGCCTCCCTGCTCGCGGATCCGCTCCAGCCGGGCTTCCAGCAACGGATGGTCGGGCACGCTGAAGGGGAGCTTGGTGATGATCACGTTCTGCAAGGCGTCCCCCGGCACATCGACGCCCTGCCAAAAACTGTCGGTGCCGAACAGCACGCTGCGGGGGTTCTCGCGGAAGGCTTCCAGCAGCTGCGTCCGCGACCGATCGCTCGCTTGGCTGTAGAGTTCCATCTTGCGTTCGGCCAACCAAGGAACCATCGCGGCGGCGCAGCTTCGCAGCATCCCATAGCTGGTAAACAGGACGAAGGCGTGTCCGTCGGTATGGGCGACAAAGCGTTTGATCTGACGCGGCAGCGCCGCTTCGAATTCGCTCCGCTGGGATGCCGGGTCGGGCAGGTCCCGCACCACGACTAATTTCGCTTGTTGCTGGTAATCGAAAGGGCTGCCGACCTGCAGCGATTCGCCGCCGGCCAAACCGATCCGGGAACGGAAGAAGGAAAAGTCCGGTTCGCTGCCGACCGCCAGGGTCGCGCTGGTCATGATCACCGAGCGCGGCCGCGAAGGACCTTCCTCGTTGCGGCCGCCGCCGGGTTGAAACAGCTCTTCGCGGAGAGTCGCCCCGACGTCGATCGGTGCGGCGGCCAGCGAGACGCGGTCCATCCCCCGGCGGTTCGCCGAGCGCTCGATCCAGTAGACCGCGTTCTCGACGCTCTGGTCGATCCAGCTCCGCAGCGAACCGCTCAGCACCAGCAGTCGATCGTGGGCCGCTTGAAAATCTTTGGCATCCGATTCACTCTCCAGCCCATTGCCAAAGTGCTGCAGGCGGCCCGCCAATTCTTCCAGTAATTCGCTGACCCCGTTGCGGACGATCCGGGGCGTTTTCACGCGGCCGTTGCGGATCTTGGCCGCTTCCAGCCAATCGAGCAAGTCCGCGAACAGCTCGGTCGCGGCAAACCGGCAGCGGTCGACGTCCTGCTGCAAGCGGCGGAGGTCATGGGCGACCAGCAAGCCGCGCTGGGTGCGGTCGTTGTAGAGTTTATTCAGGAGATAATCGAGCTGGCCGCTGCTGAGCCGGATGCCGAGGTGATCCCCCGCCACCGCTTCGACCGTATGGCATTCGTCCAGCACGACCGCGTCGTAGTCGGGCAGGAGGCTGACCCCTTGCCGGCGGAGCGCCAGGTCGCTGAAAAAGAGGGCGTGATTGACGACCAGCAACTGCGCCCCGGCAGCCCGCCGCCGGGCCTGGAAATAAAAACAGTTCTGGTAGGTCGGGCACTTCCGCCCCAAGCAGTTGCCGGTCTCGCTGGCAACCTCGTCCCAGACTTCCCGGTCGGGCCGCAAGGGCAGCGTGCTGAGGCTGCCGTCGTGGCTGTCCTCGGCCCAGGCGGCGATCCGAGACAGCTGCCGGATCTGTTGATCATCGCTGAGCAAGCCGACCGCTTTGGCGCGGGCATTGGCCAGCCGGCGTCGCGAGAGGTAATTCCCGCGTCCCTTGACCAGCACCGCCGAGAATTCTCGCGGGATCACACTGTTCAGCACCGGGATGTCTTTTTGGATCAGCTGCTCCTGCAGGCTGATCGTGTGGGTACTGATCACCACCCGCCGGGTTCGTTCGCCGGCCGGGGCCTTGGCGTCGGGGCCCTCGCTTTCGCGTTGGTCGGCGGTCGCATGCAAGATCGCGGGGATCAGGTAGGCGTAGCTCTTGCCGGTGCCGGTCCCCGCTTCGGCGATCAGATGCTTTTCCCGCGCCAGGGCGTCGGCGACCGCGTTGGCCATCTGCAGCTGTTGCGGCCGGGTTTCATAGTGGGCCAGGCGCCGGGCGATGGCGCCGTCGGGGCCCAGGATCGACTCGACATTCAGCGGAGCAGGCACGGACCGTCACTTTGTCAGAACGCGAAAGGGAATAAGAAACGGAGCGATCCGGGCGTGCCGGCGAGCGGCCGCAAAAGGGGGCAGCGGGCGTCAACGGCGGGCGACATACTGCCCGCTCAGCCGACGCACCAGCCCGCGGGATTCGAGGACACTGATCGTCGCGAGGACGCGATGGGGGGGCAGGCGACTGCTACCGAGTACCGCGTCGAGGGCCGTCGCCTCGGCACCGATCGCTTCCAAAACCGTCCGCTCCTGCTCATTTAACAACAGTTCGGCCCCATTGCGAAGCTCCCGGCCGGGAGCGTGGGGGATCGCCGCGGCCAGCGGTCCGATCCCCTCCAGGATGTCCTCGGCCGAACGGATCAGCGTCGCCCCATCGCGGAGTAACTGGTGGCATCCTTGCGACGCGCGGGCCGTGACAGGGCCTGGCAGAGCGTAGACGTCGCGGCCTTGCTCGCCGGCGAAACGCGCGGTGATCAACGCCCCGCTGCGGGCTGGCGCTTCGATCACGACCACCCCCAGGGCGAGTCCGCTGACCAAGCGGTTGCGTTGGGGGAACATGCCGCTGCGTGGTTTCGCATCGGGACGAAATTCGCTCAGCAAAGCCCCTTGGCCCGCGACCTCCTCCGCCAATCGCGCGTGCTCGGGCGGATAGATCTCGGCCAACCCCCCGCCGAGGACCGCCAGCGTCCGGCCGCCGGCAGCCAACGCCCCGCGATGTGCGGCCGCATCGATCCCCCGCGCTAACCCGCTGACGATCGTGCAGCCGCCGCGGGCCAGACCATAGGCAATCCGTTCGGCTTGCTGTAACCCGTAAGGTGTCGCGTGGCGGGTGCCGACCATCGCGATCGCCAAGCGATCCCGGTCAGCGGGCACGCCCCGGCTGTACAGGATCGGCGGGGCGTCGGGCAGGGTCGCCAGCGCGGCCGGGTAGGCCGGGTGCTGGTCGCTCAGCAGCGTGACGCCCGCTGCCTGGCACCATCGGACGATCGCTTCGGCATCGACGTGATCGGCGGCGTGCCGGAGCTTATGAAGCAACTGGCGACCGATCCCCGGAGCCTCCAGCAACGCTTGGTCGGAAGCCTTCCAAATCGCCTGCGGGCTACCGAAACGGTCGAGCAGGCTGGCGATCGTGCGCGGCCCGAGGCCGGGCAGCATCGCTAAGCGAAGCAGTTCGAGCAGCGCCGCCGCGTCGTCCGCCCCCGGCTGCTGCTTTGCCTCGGTGCTCGACTCCCCCATCGCTGCCCCCCGCTGTGACTGGCCTGCTGTGACTGGCCTGCTGTGACTGGCCTGCTGTGACTGGCCTGCTCTGACTGGCCTGCTCTGACTGGCCTGCTCTGACTGGCCTGCTGTGACTGCCCCCCGTCGGTGCCGGCATGCCTGCCGACCGAGATGTCATTGTCGACCGCTGCCAGCAGCGCGGTCAACCAAAAAGCAAGCGCCGGATCGGCTGAGGGAAGGTTCCGCAATCACGGTGGTTTTCCGAAGACGCTCAGCCCGCCCGCGCTGGAAGGGGCCCGGGAAAATTGTTGCGGGCCCATCCTTAGGCCACATCGCCCAGATCGAGGACTTTGCCGTACCGGGTGAGGACTTGTTTGCGGAGCAGTTCGTAAGGAGCCGCCTGCAGCGTGGGATCTTCGTCGACGATCTCCTGGGCGAGCGCGCGGGCGATTTGCAAAATTGCCTGATCGGTTTGCAGGTCGGCGATCCGCAGCGGGGGCATCCCGCTTTGCCGGGTCCCCAACAGATCGCCCGGTCCGCGCAAGCGAAAGTCGGCTTCGGCCAAGGCAAACCCGTCGTCGGTCTCGGCCAATACCTGCAGCCGTTCGTGTTCGCTCGGCGAGCCCTCGGCATCGGTAAAGACCGCGACGTGACCGGGGAACGAGCCGCGGGCCACGCGTCCGCGGAGCTGGTGGAGCTGGGCCAGGCCAAAATGCTCCGCCCCCAAAATCGTCATCACGGTCGCGTTGGCCACGTCGATCCCGACCTCGATCACCGTCGTCGAGACGAGGACCTGGATCTCGCCTGCCGCGAACCGCTGCATCACGTCGCGTTTCGCTTCGGGCGAAAGCCGTCCATGCAGCAGCCCCACGCGATAGTCGGCAAGCGGTCCTGCGGTCAGCTCCTGGTAGACCTGCTCGGCATTCGAGGCGGTCCGGGCGTCGGCGATCGCTTCGGCATCGGCGGCCTCTTCCTCTGCGGCGACGCGGGGGGTTACGACGAAGGCTTGTCTCCCTTCGTCCAGCCGTTGCTTGAGGAATTCCCACCAACGCTCCCGCCAATTGTCTTTGGCAAGGTAGGTGTGGACCGGCTTTCGACCCGGGGGTTTCTCGCGGAGCGTGCTGACGTCCAGGTCGCCAAACAGGGTCATCGCCATCGTCCGCGGGATGGGGGTCGCCGAGAGGACCAGGTAATGCGGATCAAGCCCGCCGTGGCGGAGCCGGGCGCGTTGGCCGACGCCGAACTTGTGCTGTTCGTCGATCACGACCAGGCCCAGTTTGGCGGGGCGGACCTTGCCATCGAGCAACGCTTGCGTCCCCACGATCACGTCGACTTGGCCGGCCGCGGCCCGCGCCAGCAGATCGCGACGCTCGCTCGCCGACAACGACCCGGTCAGCAGGCCCATCCGGACGCGGCTGTGCGCCAAGGCATTCTGCAGCGTGCCGAAATGTTGCCGCGCCAAGATTTCCGTTGGGGCCATCAGTAAAGCTTGATAGCCATGCGCCACCGTCAACAACATCGCGTACTGGGCGACCACGGTCTTGCCGCTGCCGACGTCGCCTTGCACCAAACGATTCATCGGGAATTGCCTCGCCATGTCGCGGCCCACCCGCTCGACCGCCGCCCGCTGGTCGCCCGTCAAGGCGAAGGGGAAGCGGCTGCGGATCCGCGCGTCGATCTCGGCGGTCGGGGAAAGACAGGGTGCGGACAAGTCGGTGGTCAGACGCCGCCGCCGCAACGCCAGGGCCAGTTGCAAGACCAGCAGTTCCTGGAAGACCAGCCGCGTCTTGGCGGCTTCCAAGGCGGTCTCCTCCGGCGGGGCGTGGATGTCGCGGAGGGCGCGACCGATCGCAGGCAAGACGATGCCCAAGCGCTCGCTGCCGCGTTGCAACAGCTCGGCAGGCAAGACCTCCGGGACCCGGTCCGCCAGTGTCTCGGTGATCGTTTGGATCCACCGCCGGATCTGATACTGCTTCAGTCCCTGCGTCAGCGGATAGACCGGCAAGATGCGGGCTTCCGGCAAGGTCTCCTCATCCCCCAAAATTTCGACTTTGGGATGCGTGAACTCGTACCGCAATCCGTGGAGCTTGGGCGTTCCGGAAACGAGCAGCCGCTTGCCGCGGACCAGCTGTTCGGCCCGGAACGGCTGGTTGTAAAAGACCAACCGGACGGCCTCCTCACCATCTTCCAGCAACACGCCGCAGATGGACTTGCCCGGTGTGCGCCCCCGCAACTCGACTTCGGTGACCGTTCCCAGCACGCTGGCAGGCTCCCCTTCGCGGAGCCCCCCCAGCGGTTGCTGGGCGGCGGGAAACTCGTAATGACGGGGAAAGCAAAACAAGGCCTCGGCGGCGTTGCGGATCCCTACCCGCTGCAGCAGTCCGGCGTGTTGCCGTCCCACCCCGGCGATGGCCGCCGCGGGCGTGCCCAATCGCAGCGCCCCGGCCGCGCTGCCGGCGAGCGCGCCGTCGTCCGGCGAAGAGTCGTTGGGGGGGGAGGAATGGTTCACGGCAAACAGACGATCGGCGCGGGGCCTGCAGATGGTTCCGGTATCGCCAACCAGTATACAATCGGCTGGGATACCGCAGCCCCGCTGCCCTCTTGCCTGCGATCGATGGAGACTTCCCCCTGTTTACGCCCTACCTCGAACCGTTTGCCGAGATCCAACCGCTCCGCGAGCGGGTGCGGCGGGTGCTCGAAGCGCTCCCCGCAGCGGTCCAACGCGATTTTTTGGAGGATCACCGTTTTTGTGTGGCGTTGGAGAACTACCAGCCGGGCAAAGGCTGGTCGGTCTGGATCCATCCCCCCGATCCGTCCGGGGAGGTCAGTCGTTGCGTCGTCCTCAAACGGAAGCTGGCCGACTGCGGCGAAGCATTCGCGACCTATGTGATCGCTCACGAATTCGCCCACGCCTACCTCCGCAACGGCGGCTGGGGCGCGATCACCGACCGGGAGGAAGCGGCGGACCATCTGGCCGCCGAATGGGGGTTTCCCCGCCCGGCGGCGGCCCCTTGAGCGGCGCTGAGCGGCGCTGAGCGGCGCTGAGCGGCGCTTGGCGAGCAACAAAAGCCGGCGGAGCTCGGTGACCGGAGCCCCGCCGGCGGTGGTGTGCCTTGCCGCTGCGCGGTCGGGCCGCGTCGGGACGACGGCGCCTCGGCTTACTCGCCAGCCTCGTCGGCTGCCGCGTCATTGCTGTCGGCTGCCGCACCCTTGCTGTCGGCTGCCGCGTTATTCGCGTTACCGGCGGCTTGCTGATCCGCCGCTTGCCCTTCTGCCAGCTCGGCTTTCTCGTTGGTCTTGACGCGCACTGGCTGGTCTGTATCGGCCCCCGGAGCTTCCGCCGGGCTCACCCGATCGGCGGCCGCCGCGGCTTCGGAGTCGCTGTCGCGCGCGTCGGCTGCCTCGTTCGACTTCGTCTTCTGGGCGGAGGCTTCGTCCGCCGCGGAGGCGTCCCCTTCCATCTGCTCCTGCATCGACTGCATCTGTTGACGCAGGTCCTGGACGTCCTGCTGTAGCTGTTGGATATCTTGCTGCAGCGTGGACGAATCGACCGCGGGCTTCGCCGCGTCATAGCGCCGCCCGTCGGTTTCCTCGGGGAATTGTGCCTCGACCTGTTGTGTTTCGCCATCGCGGAGGATGCTCATCTCGGCCGTCTGACCCGGCTCGATCGACTGCACCAACTCCTGCAGTTGTTCCGGACCCTCGATCGTTTCTCCGTTGACCGAACGAATGACATCGCCGGGCTGGAGTCCGGCGGCGGCGGCCACGCTGGCGTCTCGCACTTGCGCGACCCGGACGCCTTGATCGGCCTCCCGGATCACCACACCCAGCTTCGCGCGTGAGCGACCGAGGAGTCGATCGCCGAGCCGGCCGGCCAGCGGCTGCCGACGTTCCCACCGCGCACCGCCCACGTAGACGCGGACGCCTTGCGGATCGAGCGAGAAGAAGCGGCCGCGTTCGTCGCGGTAAAACGGTGTGCCGAGGTCCGTCGAAGGTTCGTTGCCGGGACCGAGTTCGTTGCCGGGACTGAGTCGGTCTTCGATCTGCTCGGGCTGATCGCCGGCGATATCCTGAGCCGAAAGCGAGGCAAGATTCGGCAACGCCACGCATCCGCAGCACACACCGGCGGCGACGAGCCGGCGGAATCCGGCCGGCAGCGTGCGGCAGGTCGTCAGAGGCAATGCGATTTTCATGGGAGGCTCTCCTGATCAGGGGGATTTCGAAACGGGATTTCGAAACGGGACTTCGCATATGCGGACTTCGCATACGCTTGATAACGATCCATCCGATCGCGTGCATCCGATGTGCCATCCACAGCGATTCTGGGCGGAGGCGGGGCGCCGCCCGCATTGTTTCCGCGGGGAGCGAAAGGAAGCCGCCCCCTGCGGGGACTCGCGGAAGCGCTGCGCGCGGTTGGCTGAGCGCCTATCCGGAAACCAGCCAACTGGCCGCTCAGCGGCTCCTTTCGTTCCCTCTCGCCCCGCGCAGCGGGGGAGAG
>CAYNVI010000133.1:0-10081 GCA_964400585.1 uncultured Pirellulaceae bacterium
GCTCGTCGCGTTCTATTTTGACACGCAATGTTCGCCGCCTTTTTGGGGGAGAGGGGGCAAGAATCGGCAAGGCCGAAATATGTATAGCTGACAGCGCCCAGCGTGGGCGGCTGTTCCGCCGATCGCCGACACCCCTCATTGCTGAGAGGAAGCCTCCAGGAGTTCATCGACTCGCCGCATCAGCCGAGACGGATCATCGCCCCCTGTTGCCCCCACCCCAGGCTGCGCGACGAAACAGGCGGTACAGTGCGGGCAGCGGACACCCATCCCGAGGTTTTCACAATCGATCCTCAGCCGGCGTCCGCAAGCGTCGCAGGCCGTATTGAAATAGATGCGGCTCATGGCAGGCCTTCCTCGTTGTCCCGAATGCGTCCGACAGTGGTGAACTCATTCTTGAGGCGTTGGACCGACTCGGCCAGCAACCAAACCCGCATCACGCCATGGGGAATTCCCTGATGGACGTGAAGGCACCTAGGGGGGCGATGATCGATGTCCAGGCGGAACCGATGCCCGGCATGCCGGGCGCTCACTCCTGGGAGCTCGCATCGACCTCTTCATCTTGTTTTTCCGCCTCGAGGTCTGCCTTTTCTTTGTCCAGCTGGCGTTCGGCATCGCCGACCGCGTCTTTGGCTTCTTCCAATTCGTGCTGCTCTTGTTGGAGTTCTTCCTTGGCTTCACGCTTGGTTTCGCTCAATTCTTCCGCTTCTTCGGTGCGCGATTCCTGGGCATCTTCAAGCGTTTCGGCCGCATCCTGAACGTCGGCCTGCTCTTCTTCCAGTTGCTGTTCTTCCATGCCGGACGGCTCGGTGCACCCGCTCAGCGCCGTCCCCAGGAGGGCCGTCCCCAGCAGCGCCGTCCCCAGCAGCGTCACGCGGAACGCCCCCACCACGGTGCGAGCCCCTCTGTGGGCCAGTTGGGCAGCCATCTTCGGGGTGATCGATCGATTCCGGCGTTGGTTCGGATTCCACAACATGCGATTTGTCCTTGAGTAAACGGGATGGGTGACCGAATGGTTCGCGCGGCCACGAGGCATCGCGCGGCCAGACCTGGGCCGACACGCCTAGCACGTGGCGTGCCAGAGAAGCCCGCGAAGTCGCCTGCCCCGCCAACGAACGGGCGGAACCCAGCGCGGGTTGTCGGCGGACCGGGCCGCTGCCGCGGCACCCCGGTCGGCGACCGGCAAATCCGCCGCTCACTCGCTGGAGGAAAGGCCGCGGAGGATCAGGACGGGGCAATGGGCCAGCCGCGTGACCCGCTCGGCGACCGAGCCGATCAACAGATGACTCAACCCCGCCCGCCCGTGCGAAGGCATCACGATCAATTCGGCGTGATGTTTTTCGGCCGCATTGACGACCTGCGAGCCGGGATCCCCGAGGGCCACCTCAAACCGGAGATCCTGGTACTTGTCTCCCGGAAAGCGATCGGCGAGGACTTCCTCCGCCTTGCGATGCCGCTCCGAAGATTCCGAATCGTCCCACAGCTCGGCCAGTTCCGGAAAGGTCACATCGGGCTGCACATGGATCACGACCAGGTGCGCCGGATGATCGACCAGTTCCAGTCCGACATCGACCGCCGCCAGCGATTCCTCGGAAAAATCGACCGGCACGACGACCATGTTTTTCGGAAAGAAACTCATCGGGACTCCTTCTTGAATCACGGAACCAGCTCTCGGACGTCACGATCCGCGGGCCACGGCCGCCGCGACCCCAGCAGTCCGCGAACGGATGGGAAATGCCGTCCGCGAGCGGACGGGAAACCCCCATCATACGGGCTGTCCGGGCGGAGCAAAATCGGGGCGACGAGGCGGTCCAGGCGGATGCCTCAGCGAATGCCGGTTGCGGCGGCGGGAGCGACGATCCGGACCGCGTCACTTTTCGATGCAAATCCCTTTTCCCAGTGTGTATCGATCATATGAGCGGTTTCGGCGCTAGCCGCCGGCCCGTCACGGGAAGGCCGGGGGCTGGCGCCCAATCCGCTCACATAAAGTGGCGCGGTCCAGCTAGCCGGGGACGAGGACGCACGCTCCTTGCACACCGCCTTCACGGAGCTTCCGCAGGGCCTGGTTGGCGTCGCGCAGCGGGTACTCGGTCACTGCGGGACGGATCCCGATCTCGGCGGCGAGCGGCAAGAATTCGCGGATGTCGCGATGCTCCAGATTGGCGACGCTTTTGATCTCCCGCTCCATCCAGAGGTGTTCGTGGTAGCTGAGATCGAGCAAGGCCGACTGATCGGCGTCCTCCTTGCGGATCGCGTTGATCACCAGCCGCCCGCCCGGCCGGAGCGTTTTCAGCGATTCGACCACCGGTCGCCAGGCGGGCGTCGTGTCGATCACCGACCGCAGGCGGTGCGGAGACTGCTGGTCGGTCCGTCCCGCCCACTCGGCGCCCAGCTCGAGCGCAAAATCACGCTGCTCGGCACTGCGGGCAAAGACATAGATGGGCGAGGCGGGGTAGAGGTGCCGTGCCAATTGCAACACCAAGTGCGCCGAAGCGCCGAAGCCCATCAGGCCGAGCGGATCGCCATCCTGCAATTCGGCGAGCCGCAATGAGCGGTAGCCGATCGCGCCGGCACACAGCAGCGGGGCCGCCTGCGTGTCCGATAACCCGGTGGGAATCGGGGCCGCGTAGTCGGCGGGCACCGTCATCTGCTCGGCATAGCCGCCGTTGACGTCGCAACCGGTCGCCTGGAATTCCTCCGCCAGATTCTCCTCCGGCTCCCCGGTCGAATGGTAGATCCAACCGACACCGACCCGGTCGCCCGCTTGGAACCGCGTCACTTGATCGCCCACCTGGCGTACCCGTCCGATGACTTCATGACCGGGGACGACCGGCAGGTGGGGCGGAGGCAGTCGGCCTTCGATCTCGTCGAGCTCGGTGTGGCACACCCCACACGCCAGCACGTCGAGCAACAACTGGTCGGGTTCCGGTTCCGGATCGGGCAATTCGCCCCAGCGGAGCGGGTCGGGACGCTCCTGCATCGACGCCAAATGGTCCAGAATCATCGCTTTCATGGCCGAGCCTCCTTCGCGAGTTTCGTCGCTGCAACCCCCTGAACACACGCTTCCCGAACACGCGGTTGCCCGCACACCGCACGTGCTTGCGACACGTGCTTGCGACACGTGCTTGCGACGCGGGTTCGACGGGGGGATCCACACCCACCTCGTTGTGAGCTGTCAGAATACCATACGGCCGGCAGCGTCCCGCCGAGAAAACGCCGCGGACGGCTCGATCGCCCCGAAAACGCCGGATCCCCCGAAAACCGATTCGCGAAGCGAAATCACTGGAGGCGGCTTGGGCAATTCGGTCGTCCTCAGCGGTTGGCGGTGGACGGTTGCCGGCAGACATTCGCGGGATCTTGAAGTAACCTTAGGAGGCAGTCGTGTCCCGTCGCGGGTTCCACTTCGGCGTCAGGCATCGAGCTCCGATTCCCCCGCGGTTGCCCCGCGGCAGGAGGCGCGGGCTTGGTCTCGGGGCCGGCCCGGCTGCGTTTCCTTCCCCGCATGTTGTTCGGTCCCCGCCATCCTCCCCACCGCGTTCCCGCCCGGAATCCCTATGCGTCTGTCGGCCGCCGCTTGCTTGCTACTTTTCCAGTCCTTGGCCATCGTCTGCACGGCCGCTTCGGCGGCGGGGCAGGGAGCTGCCACCGTCGTCACCGCCGAGGTCATCCAACGCGCCGCGACCTCGCAGAAGGTGTTCTTGGCGAACATCACGCCGCACCGCCGAGCGACGATCGGCAGCGCCGTCGATGGGCGGGTGTTGGAGTACCCGATCGATGCCGGGCAACCGGTGGCGGCGGGGGAAACGATCACGCAACTGCGGACGGGCACGATCGAGATCGACATTTCGGCGGCCCACGCCGAACGGGAACTCCGCCAAGCCGAATTGCAGGAGCTGGAAAACGGTTCCCGCCCCGAAGAGATCGCTTTGGCCGAAGCGCAGCTCGCCTCGGCCCAGGCCCGTGACGACTACGCGTCGGCTCGATTTGCCCGGGCCCAACGCCTGTACGAAGAATCGGCCGGGATCTCACAGGACGAATTCGAAGCGAGCCGCGCCGAAGCGATGCAGGCCGCGGCCCAGCGGGCCGAAGCCGAAAATCAATTGGCCTTGGTCCGGCAAGGCCCACGTCAGGAGAGGATCGCTCAAGCCCGAGCCCGGGTCGCCATGCAACAGCAGGCGGTCGCGTTGCTGGAAGATCGGCAACAAAAATATTCGCTCAAATCGCCCTTCGATGGCTATGTCTCCCAGGAGTTGACCGAGCAGGGGGCCTGGGTCACGCAAGGCGACGCCGTCGCCGAAGTGCTCGAGATCAATCCGGTCGAAGTCGAAGTCTTCGTCCCCGAAGAGAACGTGCGGTTCGTCCCCCTGGGGGGCACCTGCGACGTCCGCGTCGAGGCCTTTCCGGATCAAACGTTTGCGGGCACGATCGACCGGATCGTCCCGCTCGCCGACGCGCGGTCGCGCACCTTCCCGGTCCGGATTGTGGTCCCCAACGAACCGGTCGACGGGAGCTATCCGCTGCTGCCGGGCATGCTGGCCCGCGTCTCCTTGGCCAGCGGCAGCACCACCGATGCCCTGTTGGTGCCGAAAGACGCGATCAATCTGGGTGGCAAGCAGGTCAATGTGATCAAGCTGGTCGACGGCAAAGCGGTCCCGGTGCCGATCGAGATGGGAGTCGCCGTCGGGGGAACCCGCCAGGTGATCCCGCTGGAAACGGGTAGTTTGGCCGTCGGCGACCCGGTCGTGATCCGGGGCAACGAGCGTCTCCGGCCGGGGCAAGCGGTGCGGGTCTCCGCGAACGAAGCGACCGAAACGTATCTCGACGGCGACGTCCCCAGCCCCTGAGCGGGCCCCGCGCCCGCTTCGCCGGCCTCCCCGCGGCCGGCATCCTCCCCTGCGGTTCGCCGGTCCCCCGCCGCGACGAGGCGTTCCCTTTCCACAGTGCCTTTCTCTACAGTGCCTTCCGATGCATCTCATTGAAGCTTGCGTAAACAATCCGGTGAAAGTGGCGGTCGGCGCGCTGCTGCTGATCCTCTTCGGCACGATCGCCCTGTTCCGGATGCCGATGCAGCTGATCCCCGAGGTGCAGACGCCGACCTTGACTGTCGAAACCCGCTGGGCCGGAGCGAGCCCGCAGGAGATCGAACGGGAGATCACTCAAGAGCAGGAGGAGCAGCTCAAGAGTGTCGAAGGGGTGACCAAGATGAGCAGCGAGTCGATGGACTCGATGTCTCGGATCATTCTGGAATTCACGGTGGGGGCGAACATGGAAGAGGCGTTGTTGAAAGTCAACAGCCGCCTGCAACAGGTCACCGAGTACCCCGAGGATGCCGACCAGCCGGTGATCTCGACCAGCAACGCGTCCGATCGCCCCATCGCCTGGTTCATCCTGAGCGCCTTGCAGCCTTCGCAGGAAGAGATCGCCGCCTTTGCGCAAACGCAAACCGAGGGGGCACGACGCGCTGCCTTGGAAGAGATCGCGGCGATCGACAACCCGGGCCTGCGGTTGCTGAAACTTCGGGAGCGGGCCGAAACCGACAAGGCGGTGCAACCGCTGCTTCCTCCCGACCTGAATGTGCCGGGAGAACGCCGGTTTGCCGAAGACACGATCGAAGCGCGGCTGGAACGGGTCAGCGGAGTTTCCAATGCGAACGTGCTGGGCGGTCTGGAAGAAGAACTGCAGGTGATCATCGATCCCGATCGGCTCGCCAGTCGCCGCCTGACCATCGACGATGTCCGCCGCGTGCTCCGCGCGCAGAACCAAGACACCTCGGGAGGGGATTTCTGGGAAGGGAAGCGACGCTACGTCGTCCGCACCCTCAACCAGTTCGACAGTCCCCAAGAGGTGAAAGAGCAGATCCTCGACACGCAGAACGGCCGGCCCGTCTACATCCGGGATGTCGCCGAAGTCCGCCTCGGTTTCAAGAAACCCGACGGGATGGTCCGCCGCTTTGGCGATTCCTCGATCGCCATCAACGCCCTCCGCGAGACGAACGCCAATGTCCTCGATGTGATGGAGGGCCTGCGGGAAGCGGTCCGTGAATTGAACGAGGAGATCCTCCGCAAACGCGACCTGCAATTGACCCAGGTCTACGACGAAACCGAGTACATCTACGCCTCGGTCGGTCTGGTCAACCAGAACATCATCATCGGCGGCGCGCTGACGATGATGGTGCTGATGCTGTTCCTGCACCTCCGCTTGCCGACCCTCTTCTTTGTCCCCGTGATCGCGATCACGGCCTTGCTGGCCGTCTTCGTCTCTCCTTGGATTTTCGCGGTCACCCTGGCCTTGATCCTGATCTCCGGGTTCACCTTTGCCCGCGGGGCGTTGGTGGTGGGCCTGGCGATTCCGATCAGTGTGATCGGCACGTTCTTGATGCTGAACCTGTGGGGACGTTCGCTGAACGTGATCAGCCTGGCAGGCATGGCATTCGCCGTCGGGATGTTGGTCGACAACGCCGTCGTCGTGCTGGAAAACATCTACCGGCATTACCAGGAAGGGGAACCGCCGCGGCAGGCAGCGGTGCGGGGTGCCCAGGAAGTCTGGGGCGCCGTCCTCGCCTCGACCTTGACGACCCTGGCGGTCTTCCTGCCGGTGCTCTTCGTCCAAGAGGAAGCGGGCCAACTGTTCCGTGACATCGCCTTGGCGATCAGCGCGGCGGTCGGCTTATCGCTGATCGTCAGCATCACCCTGATCCCGACGTTCACCGCCCGCCTGCTGCGCCCCCACGCGCAGCTGGCAGACGCCCCGCTGGGGGCCGAGCGGCCGGGAGATCAGCTAGCGGCAGACGCCACCCCGGCCGTTTCCGGCTCGCCGTCTCCCGTCAAGCGGAGGCTCGGCTGGCTGCAGCGGAGCAACCCGACGCGGCTGCTGGGAGGCGCCGGGGCGGGGATCGTCAGCGGCGTCGTCCGCTTCAATCGCTTCGTGCAGCAATCGCTCTGGCGGCGGCTCGGCGTCGTGACCCTGTTGACCGTGGTCGCGGTCGGCAGCAGTTACCTGCTGTGGCCCAAAGTCGAATACCTCCCCTCGGGCAACCGCAATCTCGTCTTCGGGATCATCCTGCCCCCGACCGGCTACAACCTGGACGAGCTGAGCCGGCTGGGCGAAGCGGTCGAAGCGCACCTGAAACCTTACTGGGATATCGATCCGGAGAGCCCGGAAGCCGAAACCCTCAAGTACCCGCCGATCTACGACTTTTTCTATGTCGCGCGGGGACGCCAAGTCTTTGTGGGGGTCCGGGCCATCGACCCGACTCGGGCCGGCGAGCTGGTCCCCTTGATCCAGGAGGTCGCGGGGATCGCCGGAGGCAAGCTGCCGGGAACGATCGTCGTCGCCAAACAGTCGAGCCTCTTCGAACAAGGGCTGACCGCGGGACGAACCATCGACGTGGAGGTCACCGGGGACGATCTGGAAAAACTGGTCGCCCTCGGGGGCCAGATCCTGGGCAAGACGAAAGAGCTGATCCCCGCTGCCCAAGTCCGCCCGATCCCCAGCCTGGACCTCAGCAGCCCCGAAGTCCACATCCGACCGAAATTGGTGCAGGCCGACGAGATGGGGGTCAGTGCCACCGGGCTGGGCTATGCGATCAACGCCCTGGTCGACGGCGCCTATGCGAGCGATTACTTCATCGGCGGCACCAAGATCGACCTCAGCATCATCGGCACGCCGAAAGCCGCGACCCGCTCGCAGGACCTGCAAGCCCTCCAGCTGGCAACCCCGGGAGGACAGTTGGTGCCGGTCTCCACCTTGGCCAACATCACCACCTCGAGTGGACCGGAGCAGGTCAATCATCGAGAACGGCAACGGGCGATCACGATCGAGGTCTCGCCGCCTCCGGAGATGGCGCTCGAAAATGCCCTCGACCTGATCAACAACGAAGTCATCGCCCCGATCGAAGCGTCGGGACAGCTGGAAGGAGGCTACCGGATCTCGCTCAGCGGGACCGCCGACAAGCTGCTCGATACGTGGCAAGCCTTGCGTTGGAACGTGTTGCTGGCGTTGCTGATCACCTACCTGTTGATGGCCGCCCTGTTCGAAAGCTGGATCTATCCGCTGGTGATTATCCTCAGCGTCCCCCTGGGCGCGGTCGGCGGGATCCTCGGGTTGCGGGCCCTGGGCCAATACCTGGCGCTGCAAGGCCTGCCGCCGCAACCGCTCGATGTTTTGACGATGCTGGGCTTCGTGATCTTGATCGGCACGGTCGTCAACAATGCGATCCTGATCGTGCATCAGTCGTTGAACCTGATGCGGGAAGAAGGGCTCGATTCGCAGGCGGCGATTCTGGAGAGCGTCCGCACCCGCGTGCGTCCGATCGCGATGACCACGGCGACGACGGTTCTGGGACTCTGCCCCCTGGTCCTCTTCCCCGGTGCCGGCAGCGAGCTCTATCGCGGCCTGGGAAGCGTCCTCTTAGGAGGCTTGTTGGTCTCGACGATCTTCACCCTGGTCTTCGTGCCCGCCCTCTTCCGCCTGTTGATGGACACGCGGAACCGGCTGTTCGGCCGTTCCATCGTCTAACCGCCGGGCTGCGGCGGGGCGGATGAAAATGCGTCACGCCGCGGCGTTCAGCGCGCCCGCGGATGGGCCCGTTCGTAGATCGCTCGCAGGTTCGCCGCGCTGACGTGCGTGTAGATTTGCGTGGTCGCCAGGCTTTTATGCCCCAGCAATTCCTGCACGCTGCGGATGTCGGCACCGCGATCGAGCAGGTGGGTAGCGAAACTGTGGCGGAGGGTATGCGGGCTGGTGCGTTGATCGAGTTCGGCCACGGCCAGGTGTTTTTCGAGCAACCGGCCGACGCTCCGTGTCGTCAGCCGTTTGCCAAAACGGTTTACGAAGGTCGCCGCCTGACGTCCCCGCGTTTCCTCGCTGGGGTGCCGTTGCCGCACTTCGCGGTAATCCTGCACCGCCCGGATGGCAAACGAACCGAGCGGGCTGACCCGTTCCTTACGTCCCTTCCCGCGGACGCGGACGATCTGCTGGTCCCCGTCGAAATCGCCATCGTTCAAGCCGACCAGTTCGCTGACCCGCAGGCCGGCGCTGTACATCGTTTCCAGGATGGCACGGTCGCGCAGGCCGGCCGCTTGGTTCGCCGGGGGCGCTTGCAGCAACCGTCCGATCTCGACGGTGGAGAGGACATGGGGCAGCTTCCGCTGACGACGCGGATTGCGCAGCGGTTTGGCAGGATTGCTTTCCGCCAACCCCTGACGCTGGGCAAATCGATAAAAGCTGCGGACCGAAGCAAGCTTGCGGGAGATGCTGGTGCGGGCGTAGCCGGCTTCCTGCAGCGCCGCCTGAAAGGCACGGAGATCTTGCGGCGTGATCGCGGCGGGTCGTGGAACTTTGCCTTCCCGATGCTGCAGCCAATCGATCAGCCCCAGCAGATCTTCGCGATAGGCTTTGATCGTCAGCTCCGACGCATTGCGCTCGCTTGCCAGGTAACGCAGGAATTGGCCGACCGCCCGCTGCATTTATTCGCGACCCCGCAGCGAAGCGTTGGCCCGAATCTCGCAACTGAGCGGAGCCGGATCGGGGACCGCCTCGCGGATCTTACGGCTCAACATCGCCGCGTCATACCAGGAGAAATCGAGTTCGGGATCGGCGGCGAACCGCGCTAAGGTGCGCAGCGTTTCGTCACGATTCTTGTCGTCGAACATGAACAAGAATCGCTCTTCCCCTTTGACCAAGGCCAACACGTTGACCTCGCTTTCCATCCCTGATTCGTTCATGCGTTTGCTCTACCCAGCTTCTCAGAACACGGGTTGCTTGCCTCGTTTCACTGAGAGGAGTATCGGCTGATCGGCCACCGTAAAATGAGGTCGCTTTGGTCAACTCCCCCACGTAATTCGAGCATTTCGGTGAGGTGCAGGTGGCAACAAAAACGGATGAAATCGTCGCTGCGGGTCAGGTAACCTTGCCACCCCCCGATGCGGGCATCATCCGAAGTGGCGACGTATTTTTCGAGTCGCTCGGTAAACGCGCGATCGTTGCCGCGGTAGATCCGGGTATGCGTCAAGATCGGCTCGGACTGCGGCTCGGCAACCCGCCGCTGGGGTGAGGGCGGGTCGGGGATCAACCCGGTCGGATC
>CAYNVI010000134.1:0-10049 GCA_964400585.1 uncultured Pirellulaceae bacterium
CACACCGCCTCAGCGTCTCCGAAATCGCCGCCTCTTCGATTTCTGCCAGCGAAATGTCATCGGGAAGCTCGAAACGAGAACGCCCCCGCCCCGCCCCCATCCGCAGCAACGGCGGGATGTTGTCGATGGTCAGCACATCCCCAGTAGTCAACACGACCATGCTTTCCACGCAATTACGCAACTCACGCACGTTGCCGGGCCAGGAATGCGAATCGAGGAAAGCAATCAAGTCTCGATCCAAGTCGAGCGGGTCGCGGCCGTGGAGGTCGCAGAAGTGGTCGACGAAATGTCGGACCAACAGCGAGACGTCGCACCGGCGTTCCCGCAACGCCGGCAACTGGATGCGAACGACGTTCAGCCGATAATACAGGTCCTCGCGAAACTCCCCGTCGGCGACCATCTTTTCCAGCGAGCGATTGGTCGCCGCCACGACGCGGACATCCACTTGCCGCGCGTCGTTGCCGCCGACCGGTGTGACGACCCGATTCTCCAGCACGTGCAACAGTTTCGCCTGCGACGGCGGCTGCAGGTCGCCGATTTCGTCGATAAAGATCGTCCCGCCCGCCGCGGCTTCAAAACGACCGACGCGACCGGTGCCGGCTCCGGTGAAAGCACCTTTGACGTGCCCAAACAACTCGCTTTCGACGAGCGCTTCGGGGACGGCCGCCATGTTGATCCTCATGTAGGGACCGGCCGCTCGGGGGCTGCCGGCATGGATCGCTTCGGCGATCAGTTCTTTCCCTGTCCCGGACTCGCCCGTCACCAAGACCGTGCTGTCGACGGGTGACACTTGTCGGATCAGCTCGAAGACCTCGTCCATCAAGGCGGACTTGCTGATGATCTTGTTCAGCACGGCGTCGTCGAAGGGACGAGCACGGCCCTTGGGCACTAGCGCACTATCGGTTGACGTGGGCTGTTGTGACGTGGGCTGTTGACCGTTTTGACGTCGTCTCGGTTCGGCAATAGTTGCGGACATCTCGAATTCCTTTGTTTGGTTCTGTATTCGGGCGTCTAACGGTTGTCTTTCGATCACGCAGAGGCAGTGCCTACGGGGAGGCACTGTTTTCTGGAAAGCACTCACTTCCGGTTGCGCGGCCAAGATGGTTCGCGTTTGTCCCCCACTCAGCGTCTCCCGCCGCGGGGGTGGGGGCTTTCCCGCCAGGCTCTCAATCCGCCGGAGCTGGATCGGTTGCCACAAACTCACAGCCACAATGCGCACAGGCGACGAGCTGACCGAGTTGCTCGACCAGCACCCGCAACTGGCGGCCACAGATCGAACATTCCGTGTTGAAAAACGTGCGCACGCGGTCGTGGCCACCCCGTCGTGGCTTTTTTGGCGAACGCGTGGTTCCGCAGTCGATATCCGGGTGCATCAATCCCCCTCCTTCATTCCGCGATTGGTAGCCAAAGCCGCTCGGCTTCAGCAATCAGTGATACTTCGTCCCGCAGGCT
This sequence comes from uncultured Pirellulaceae bacterium, assembly GCA_964400585.1. Classification (GTDB taxonomy): domain Bacteria; phylum Planctomycetota; class Planctomycetia; order Pirellulales; family Pirellulaceae; genus CAYNVI01. The sequence continues at coordinate 1,453 of CAYNVI010000134.1, forward strand.
CGTTACCCGCAGGCTGTTTAACCGTGTTTTCTCTCTGCCCTCGCCGCGGTGCTGGACGACTTTCAAAGTTCGTTATCCGCTTGGCGAATTTGACGCGTTTGAGCGATGGTCCAGTTGCTGCGACCGCGGGCCGCTTGCCGCACCGCGCCGATCAACTCGTTCTTATCGGTCCCTTTGATCACGTATCCCGCGGCCCCCGAGTGATAACTGCTTGCCAGCAGTCGCCGATGATCATGGAAGGAATGAATCAAGACCGGCAGCGATGCATCGATGGCTTTGATCTTTCGCAGCACCTCCAGACCATCGTCATCCCCCAATGCGACATCGAGCAACACCACGTCGACAGCGTGCTCCTGGATGGCACCGATGGCCTCCTCAGAGGTAGCCGCTTCTCGAATCTCTTTCGCTCCTGCCACGGTGAATACGTATCGCAACGATTCGCACATCGTGGGATGGTCGTCCACTAGCAGGATCAAGGTATCCATGAGTTGCTTCCGCGCGTCCTTGCGTTCTTGTCGAATGGACATGGCGTTTACCGATGTGGCGTATCCCATCGCCCTAGGTTCTTTCTGGCCTTTACGGGAGGGCAGTCTCCTGGGGGGAAGACCTCCTCCACACCTCGCTTTACACAGAACAGGGAAAGCAAACCCGTCCTCTATTCCGCGACCTCGTTGGGCAGCGCTTGTTCGGTGGCCCCCAGCACGCTCGCTAACTCGCTCATCGGAAAAGGCTTTCGCAGACAAGCGACGACAGGCTCGACCATCGAATGATTGATTTTCGGAGACAGAGCCCGCAGCGCGAATCGAGCGCGCGCCCAATCTCGCGTGGTAATTTCTACTAGGCGGGCGGCGAACTGCGTGCCCTGGGATCTTCGCACGAAGCTGGTAAGATGCACCCCCGGTGTTCCCTGCCCCGCTCACAGGAGCGCTTCGCGCCATGGCCAACCAGAACCAGCCTGGGAAGAAAGAAACGGCAGAGAAAGGCGAGACGGACACGTCAGCGGGCAACCCGTCATCCCGCCAGCCCGCCGCCACCGGCCAGGATGTCGAGAACCCCAACGGGGGCGACAGCCACGAAGCCTCGCCCGGTGATCCCCCGCCCGCAGGCGAGGCCACCGCGCCGTCAGGCGGAGAGGGTGCGCCATCAGGCGGAGAGGACGCGTCTTCAGGCGGAGAGGGCGAAGAACAGGCACCCGCAGGCCCGGAGCACGCGTCCGACCAACCTGCCGATCCCCGTCCCCGCGGGTTTCCCATCGTGGGCATCGGGGCCTCGGCCGGCGGCCTGGAAGCGCTCGAAGGCTTCTTCGAAAGCATGCCGGCCGACACGGGCATGGCGTTTGTCGTGGTCACGCATCAACATCCGGAACACACCAGCTTGCTGCCCGATTTGTTGGGACGCGAAACCGAGATGCCGGTCGTGCAAGCCGCGGACGGGACCCAGCTGCAGCCGAACCACGTCTACGTGTCGCCGCCCGGAGAAAATCTGGCGATCCTCGGCGGCACGCTCCACATGATGGAAGTGGATGCGGCAAAGTCGCCGCGGCGGCCGATCGATCACTTCTTCCGCTCGCTGGCCGGAGACCTGCATCAGCGAGCGATCGGCATCGTGCTTTCCGGTACCGGCACCGACGGGAGCCTGGGCCTGCGCGCGATCAAGGCCGAGGGCGGCATGGCGATGGTGCAACAGCCGCAGTCGGCAAAGTTTGCCGGGATGCCCTCCAGCGCGGTGGCCACCGGACTGGCCGACTATGTGCTGCCGCCCGACGCCATGCCTGATCAACTGGTCGCCTATACCCAAGGGCCCTACCTGCAGGCCGCCCCGGCGGCGACGCCGACGATCTCCGCCGAGCCGATGCAGAAGATCTTTCTGCTGCTTCGCAGCCACACGGGCCATGACTTCTCCGACTACAAGGCCAGCACGATCCGACGTCGCATCCAGCGGCGGATGAACGTGCATGAAATCGGCGACCCGATGCAGTACGTCCGCTACCTGAAGGAGAACCCCCACGAAACCGACGTCCTCTTTAAGGAACTGCTGATCAGTGTCACGAGTTTCTTTCGCGACCGGGAGGCGTGGGAAGCGTTGGCCGCCGGACCGCTCCGGGAACTGCTGCAGTCGCGGCCGGAAAACCATACCTTTCGCGGCTGGGTGCCAGGCTGCGCGACCGGCGAAGAGGTCTACACCCTGGCCATCTTGCTGCGCGAGTGCGCCGCAGCACTCGACCGTCCTGTGGAGATGCAACTGTTCGGCACCGACCTGGACAGGGCGGCCATCGAAACGGCCCGTCTGGGGCGGTATCCCGACGGCGTCGCGGCCGACGTCTTGCCGGACCGCTTGGAGAAGTACCTGGTGCACGAGGATGGCACGTATCGCGTCCGCCAGGAAGTACGCGAGATGGCCATCTTCGCTCCGCAAAACGTCATCAAGGATCCGCCCTTTACCAAACTGGACATTCTCTGCTGCCGCAATTTGCTGATCTATCTGAACGCCGAACTGCAAAAGCGGTTGCTGCCGATCTTTCACCATGCGCTCAAACCGGGCGGGCTGTTGTTTCTGGGACCTTCCGAGACGATCGGCACGTTCACGGACCTGTTCGAGCCGCTGGACAAAAAGTGGAAGATCTTTCGCCGCAAAGAAACCACCGCGATGCACCCGATCGAGATCCCGGCTGCCTCGCCGCCCCCTCCCACCGAACCCGCAGTGGACCATGTGCCGACGGCCGGCAAAGAAAAATCGCAGACGCCGAAGACCCCTTCGGTCGAACGTTTGATCGAGCGTTTGCTGCTGGCCCGCCATTGCCCAGCCACCGTCGTCGTCAACGATCGCGGCGACATCCTCTACATTCATGGCCACACCGGTGCGTATTTCGAACCGGCCGAAGGCCAGCCGCGGATGAACGCTTTAGACATGGCTCGCAAAGGGCTGCACCTCGCCCTGGCATCCGCCTTGCGCCAAGCTGCCGACGATTCGCAAGAAATCGTCCGGCCCGACGTGCGGATCAAGACGCAGAGCGGGCATTCCCACGTCGACCTGACCGTCCTCAAAATCTCGAACCCCGAAGCGATCCGGGGGCTGCTGCTGGTGGAGTTCCGCCCGGCGGCACCGTCGCCGAAAGCGAAGCCGCCGCAAAACACGCACCGCCAGAACGACGACCGGCCCGATCACACCGCTCAATTGGAGCGGGAAATCGAGTACCTGAAACATTCTCAGCAAGCCACCCGCGAAGATCTGGAGACGGCCAACCAGGAACTGAAATCAACCAACGAAGAGCTGCAATCGACCAACGAAGAACTGCAAAGTTCGAACGAGGAACTGGAAACCTCGAAAGAGGAAATGCAGTCGCTCAACGAAGAACTCAATACCGTCAATGCGGAACTGCATTCCAAGGTCGAACATCTGTCGCACGCCAACGACGACATGCAGAATCTGCTCAACAGCATCGACGTGGCGACCGTGTTTCTGGACAACGATCTGAACATCAAACGGTTTACCGAATCGGCGAAAGCGTTGATCAGTCTGCGGCCCAGCGACGTCGGCCGACCGCTCGGCGATTTGTCCACCAACCTGCGGTGCGACAATCTTGTGGATAAGTGCCAGGAAGTGCTCAAGACCCTCCGCTTCCACCAGCAGGAAGTCGTCTCCAAAGACGGAGCCTGGTATATGATGCGGATCATGCCCTATCGAACGACCCGCAATGTGATCGACGGCCTGGTGATCACGCTGGTCAACATCGACGAGTTGAAAACGGCGCGGGAATCCGCCGAGGTGCGGGATTACTTCGAGAACCTGTTTGAAACCGTCCGCCATCCGCTGATCGTGCTTGACGAGCAACTTCGGGTGGTCTCTGCCAATCGCCGGTTCTGCCGGACCTTCGGCGTCCGCTCCAAAGAGATTGCCGGAATGCTGCTGTACGAAGTGGGCGACCAGCAGTGGGACATCCCGGAACTGCGGCAGTTGCTGGAGCACGTTTTGCTAGAGGACCGTTCCTTCGAGGACTTTATCATGGAACGCGACTTTCCCAAACTGGGCCGCAAGCGACTGGTGCTCAACGGCCGCCGCGTGGAACAGGAAGCGGGACTGCCCGGCTTGATCCTGCTGACGGTCGAAGAGGCCTCGGAAACAAACGACAACCCCTAGTCAGCACGTCATAATCAACACCATGGCCCAAAAAAACAAACCCGACAATCCACAGCCCTCCCGGACGCTGCGCGGGCGGGCCGAACAGATGCTGCGCACCTCGCGGACCGACATTTCCGGCATGCCGACCGAGGATATCCAGTCGCTGTTGCACGAACTGCAGGTTCACCAGATGGAACTGGAAATTCAAAATGAAGACCTGCGACAAGCTCAGATCGAATTGGCTGACTCCCGTGACCGCTATTCGGATCTCTACGAATTCGCTCCGGTCGGCTACCTGACGCTCGACCGAAAAGGTCAGATCCTGCAAGCGAATCTCGGCGCCGCCGACATGCTGGGCATCGTTCGTCATCAGCTGCTCGGCACGAACTTCGCCGAAGTGGTGGACCGCGAGGGCCAGGACGCCTGGCATCTTCACCGGCAGGCGGCGTTTTCCGCCAGCGAGAACGAGAAACAGACCTGTGAGCTGCCGCTTTGGGTGCCGCCGGGCAAATCGCGGTGGGTGCGTCTGGAGAGTTGCGTGCGTCCAGAGAGCAGCGCGTTTGCCGAGCACGGAGACTTGACCAACCGCTGCCGCACGGCCTTGATCGACATCTCCGACCGCAAAGGCGCGGAAGCCCAGCTCCACGAGCTGAACGCGACGCTGGAACAGCAGGTTTCGCAGCGGACCGACATGTTGAAACTGCTGCAAGATGTGACCCGCGCCGCCAACGAAGCCCATTCCGTTGACACGGCGATGGAAGCAGCGCTCCAGCGGGTTTCCCAATACGGTGGCTGGCAAGTCGGCCACGTCTGGCGGTTAGCCGATGACGGTAGTGGAGAGATGGTCAGCAGCGACATCTGGTACGTTCGGGAGAATGCCGCGCAAGCGATCGGCCCATTGGACCGCTTCCAACAGCTGTGCGCAGAAACGCGATTCTCCGCTGGCCAAGGCATGATCGGCCAAGTCCTGGCAACGGGCGAGCCCCAGTGGGTGGACGATATCGCGGAGGACGACGCTTGGCAGTGCGGCAGCCCACAGCAACTCGGCCTGCACGCCGCGATCGCCTTTCCCGTCACCGTCAACGGCCAAGTTGTTACGGTGCTGGAGTTCTTCTCCGATCAGCCGGCCGACCGCGATCCGCGTTTCCCGGAAATCATGCCCGACGTCGGCATCCAACTGGGGCACGTGGTCGCGCGGATGCAATCCGAGGAATCGCTGCGAAAGAGTGAAGAGCGGCGCCGCGCGATTCTCGATGCAGCGCCCGACGCGATCATCTCTATCGACGGCCAGGGCGTCATGACGCACGTCAACCCGGCGACCGAGCAGATGTTTGGCTATTCGGCGGACGAAATGCTGGGCCAAAACGTCAGCCTGCTGATGCCGTCACCCTATCGCGAAGAACACGATCGTTATGTTGCCCGCTACCTGGAAAGCCGCCAGCCCCGGATTATCGGCGTCGGCCGCGAGCTGGTTTCACAACACAAGGATGGACGTGTGTTCCCGATTCGACTGAACGTTAGCGAAATCGATCACACCGGCCTGTTCGTGGGGATCGTGCAGGACATTTCCGCGCAGAAAGCCTTGGAGAAACAGGTCGTGGATGCGGCGGCCGACGAACAGCGACGCATCGGCCAGGACATTCACGATGGCGTAGGCCAGGAACTCACCGGCTTGCGTTATATGGCCCAAACCCACGCCGAAACGCTGGCCGACCAATGTTCTCCTGACGCAAAGACGGCCAAGCGGATGACTCAGTGGTTGGAAACCGTCCAGCAGCAGATGCGGGCCATCATCCGGGAATTGATTCCCGTCGAAGTCGATCAGCGGGGACTCGTCGCTGCCCTGCGAGGGCTTGCCGAGCGGACGACGGCCACGCAGTCGGTGGTTTGCAGCTTTGATTGTCATCAATCGATCACCGTTTCGGACGCGGCGCTAGCCACCCACCTCTACCGTATCGCCCAGGAAGCCGTTCGCAACGCCATGCGACACGGCCAAGCCCAACGGATCAACATTCGGCTGGGCAAAGAGGAAGGCACGCTCTGGCTGGAAGTCATCGATGATGGAGTCGGCATCAGCGATACGCCGGACATGACAAGCGGAATCGGCCTGCGATCGATGGCGTACCGCGCCAGCCTGATCGGGGCAAAATTCGGCTTTCGACGCAACGAGGAGGGCGGCACACGGGTGACTTGTGCGGTCCTGCCGGGGATGGGGCCGCCAATGACGGATGTCCGCACGCCGGTGACCATCGATGATCCAGGCCCGCAGTCGCCGCACTAGCCGGCCCGCGGAATCCACGCTTTGGCGAGATCGGTTCCAACAGGGACGCGGGACAGCAGCATAACGAAAGAGGACAACGTGAGCGTTTCTGAAAAGACGGCCCGGATCTTGATCGTCGACGATCATCCTTCCCTCTGCGAAGGACTGGGACACCGGATCGATGCGCAACCCGACCTGTCGGTCTGTGGCCAGGCGGCCGACGTCAAAGAGGCCCTGGAACAGATCCGCGCGACCCGTCCCGACGTGGCGATTGTCGACATCGCCCTGAAAAACAGTAATGGCCTGGAACTGCTCAAAACGCTCAAGGCGCGCCACCACCATGTCCGCGCCCTGGTCCATTCGATGTACGAGGATTCGCTCTACGCCGGCCGCTGCTTGCACGCCGGCGCGATGGGCTATGTGAACAAAGAAGCGCACCCCGACAAAGTGATCGAAGGCATCCGTGAGATCCTCTGCGGACGGATCTACTTGAGCCCCGCGATGACCAGCGAGATCCTCGGTCGCACGATCAGCGGCGCTGGCCCGCAATCCGACTCCGTCGACACGCTCACCGACCGGCAACTCGAAGTCTTCCGCTTGATCGGCAACGGCCAAACCGCCCAGCAGATCGCCGCCCGCCTGCACATCAGCGTCCACACCGTCGAATCGCACCGGGAAAACGTCAAACGGAAGCTGAACGTTACCACCCTCAGCGAGCTCACCCGCCGCGCCGTACTGTGGACCGCTCAGCAGCGGTGACCGGGGGCGGGCTGAGGAACATGTTTTCGCCGAGGGCTCGGCTTTGCGTTCCGCCGGAAACAGTTGGGACAACTGTTCTACATTCGCTCGCGCCGTTTATGGCTGTTTGCTCGGGCCGGCCCCAATGGCCGAGCCGGTTAGCCCCCGGCCTTTCGTGGACGAGCCGGCGGCTAGCGGCGAAACCGCTCAACTGACCGATAAGCACCGTGAAACACGGGACTTGGGACGGAAAGAGGCAATTCCTACGCCTTAAAAACGCTTCGCAGCAGGGCAAGGCTTTTCGGGATGGCCGTGCGGGCGTCCTCGCGACCTTCGTATTCCAACGACACGTAGCCGCGATACTCGTGCTCGCGCAAGATCTTCGCAACGCGCTGGTAGTCGATGTCAAGCGTGTACCAAGTGCCGCCGCCGAAATAGGTCTTGGCCTGGACGAAAGCCGTCTGGGGGGCGATCTCCTCCAGTTTTTCGTAAGGATCTTCGAGGAAGTTTCCCGTGTCCATGGTGACCCGCAGCCACGGCGAATCGATCGCGTCGACGATCCGCAGCACGCCTTGCGGGGTGAGCCCGAGCCCCCAGTGGTTCTCCAAGCCGAGCACCACGCCGCAACGTTCCGCGACCGGCAAGCAATCCTTGAGAGCGTCGATGACCCAGGGATAGGCGTCTTCGTCGGTGTAGCCCTCCAGCGGCGGCTCGACGCCGCGGTTCTTCATCAGTTCGTCAAAGCTTGGCGTGGTCCCCCAGCGTCCCGTATTCACGCGGATCGTGGGGATGCCCAACTGGTAGGCCAACTCGATGCTGCGGATCGTCTTCTCGACATTGGCTCGGCGATCCTCTGGCTGCGGCGAGACGAAGTCTTGATGGGTCGACATGCCACAGAGGCTCAAGCCGGCAAGGAAAGCCCGGCGTTTCAGCGACTGAAGATAAGCATTGTCTTTCCGATGCATCTGTTTTTCGAGGATCTCCACGGCATCGAAGCCCATCTCGGCGGCCAACTCGATGCAATCTTCGATCGGCATCTTTTCCGCACGGTATCGCCAGAACGAATACGTCGAAACCGCGATCGGGTTGCCCTGCCGTGCACCGGACGAAAGAGGCGACGCAGCTTCCTCCCCGCGGGCAAGTCCGCCGGTTGAGCTTGCGAGGGCGGCGGCGGAAGCGACCTTGGTTAAAAAATCACGGCGATGGTTTTTCATCGATGAACTCTCTGTGCTAGTGGCTGAACGAACACGCGAACGGGAAATGTAGGATTGGATGGCGGACGGCTTTCGGTCGGCTGGGGGAAAAATTTACTCGACCGGCTCGCTGCCACCGCTCGGCGGGTCGCTCCGGGCAGTGCGGAACTCCGTAGGCGTGGTTCCGGCCGAAGTCCGAAACGCTCGCGAGAAGGCACTGTGATCGTGGAATCCGCAAGCATAGGCGATCTCGGCAACCGAGCGGTCCGACTCGCGGAGCAGTCGCG
>CAYNVI010000135.1:0-10048 GCA_964400585.1 uncultured Pirellulaceae bacterium
GTCGGAGCGACCGACGAGCTAGGCTTTAAAGCGGTCGAGGATCGCGTACATGTCCACGACCTGCACGCCACCATGCTGCACCTGATGGGCTTTGACCACAAGCGCCTGACCTACCGCTACGCCGGCCGCGATTTCCGCTTGACCGATGTCCATGGGCGGCTGATCGAACCGATCTACGCATAGGCCGATCGACGCCTCAGGATCGTGCCGGAACGCCACACCGTGGCGTGCGGACTATTCCGCGTTCCAGGCCAGCAGCGTCTGGGAAGCGACGCGGATCCGCGCGACCGCTTCGTCGGACAGTTCACCCAGCAGCGGCCACATCGGCCCCGTCTCGGCGATCCCGGCGGTTTCGAGAGCCCGATGCAGCACACGGATCGGGTGGATCTCGTTGCGCAAGTCCTCCAGCGGTTCAAACTGAGCTCGCAGCGCTTCCGCCTCGTCGTAGCGTTCCGCCTGGATCGCCCGCAGCATCTCCATCGATTTTGCGGGGGCCACACAGACGCAGCCGCTGGTAAACGCCTGCACGCCGAAATCACGCATGTGGATGATCGCCGGTTGTTCGCCGATGCCACTGACGACCTGTTCACCCGGGACGTGCTGCAACACTTCGCGAAGGTAATCATCTTGGCGTGGATCGTCCCGCACCACGGCGTATTTGACCCACGAAATCAACCCGTCTTGATAGAGCTTGCCCACCGTTTCGGCCGGCAGCCAGCGGTCGAATTTCAGGTAGACCACCAGAGGCTTGCCAAGCTTTTCCGCCACGTGACGGATGCCGCGGGCGATCCCTTCCGCATCGGCGATGTCGCGGGCCGGCAGGACCATCACGGTGGGGAAATCAAAATCCCGCAGGATCTCGATCTGATCGAGCATCGTTCCATAGGCAGGTCCGATCGAGGGGACGATGCCGGTCGCTTCGCCGGCGGTGTCGCGGAGCATCGAGAGGAGCCCCGCGTATTCGCTGAGCTTCACGTGATAGAGCACGGCATTCCCGCCATAGAGCAACAGGTCCACGCCGCCCCCTTCCAGGTGACGGATGATCCGCTCGTTTTGTGGCCGGCAGATCGTCCCCGCGCGATCACGGGCCAGCGGAGGCACCGCGAAGACGCTTTGAGATAAACGGGAGGCCGTCTGAGGTTGGGTGTCCATCGAAGGCAAAGGCTCGGAAGGGGGGAAGACGAGGATGAGGGGCGGTTTTCTGAAAAAGCCTAGCTGATCGGGACCGGGCGACCTTGTTGCAAACTTGCTAACTGAGCGTCGCACATCCGCAACGCATCGGCCGCCACTCGCCCATCGAGCGCCGGATGCATCGTGCCCCCGTCGACCGCCTCGGCGACCGCCTCGATCTCGTGGAGGAACGAATGGGTCGGTTCCGAATCGCCCAGGTCGGGGCGTTCGATGCTGCCATCGGCATGCAGCACCGTCAGCGGCACGTCGGAGCTGGTCCCATCGGCATAGCCGGCGAATTCGAAGCGGAGCGTCGCCCGTTCGAAGTGGATTTCAAAGCCGTGCGTGAAAGGGCGTCCGGCTTGATCGATCACGCCGCTGCGGGCCGAGAGGACCACGTCGGGGTCGTCCATCAGGAAGGTCGTTTCGAAATACTTGGCCGTTTCCCCTTGCCGGCGCCCCCGCGTGAAGACTTGCTGGGGCATGCCAAAGAGCATCCGGATGAAATGGGCATCGTGGACGTGGAGGTCGACCAACGGCCCGCCCACCGCCTCGGGATCATAGAAGTCGGGGATCCAGTCGGGCGGTCCGATGATGCGGGTAAAGGTCCCGCCCAGCGGCTTGCCGAAGCGGCCCTCGGCAGCCGCTTCCGCGGCGTAGCGGAACTCCGGCATGAACGGCAGGATGTGAGCGACCATCAGCCGCCCGGAGGGCGCGGCCTCGACCAGTTCCTGCGCCAGCTTGCCATGCAAGGCGAGCGGCTTTTCACACAGCACCGCCTTGCCCGCGGCGAGCGACTGCGAGACCGCTTCGGCGTGTAGATGGGGCGGCAAACAGATATCGACCAGGTCGACCGTCTCGTCTTGGAGGATCTCCTCGAGGGTTTCGTAGACCCGCAGATCCGAGACGTCGATCTGTTCGGCAGGCGGACCGAAGTTTCCTTGAATGCTGGTCCAATCACCGGCGCGTTTGGCTGGATTGCGGCTGCAAAACGCCACCAATTCCGCCCGCGACGATCGTTGGTAGGCCAAGTAATGGATCCAGCCCATGAACCCGACGCCGACGATGGCAGCACGCATAAGACCACTTCTTTCGTAAAAGGAAAATAAACCGCGAACTCGGTTCGCAGGGCGGGGCGGGACTGTCCGATCAATCGGCGGCAAAGGCTTTAAAGCGATCGACCACCTGATCCCAAGAATCGGTCTCTTGGGGCGTGTAACGGGTCAAGCCAAAACTGTTCCGGACCAGCTGGCGGGCTTCGGCGACCGAGTTGAGCTCGCCGCAGCCGATCATCTGCATCAGCACGTTGCCGGTCGCCGTCGCTTCCACCGGTCCGGCGATCACCGTGCGTTGGCAGGCGTCGGCGGTCATCTGGCACAGCAGTTTATTCAGCGAGCCGCCTCCCATCACATGAATCGTTTCGATGCGATTGCCGACCAGCGATTCCAGCATGCCGAGGCAAACCCGGTAACGCAGGGCCAGGCCTTCGAGGGCGGCTCGATAGAGGACCGCGGGATCGGTCACCGCCGGCTGACCGGTGCGGGCGGCGAAGGCCTCGATCGCGGCGACCATGTCGTCCGGGGCCCGGAAGTCAGGATGGTCGGGATCCAGCAACAGCGCAAAGGGAGGCGCTTTGCGAGCAGCCTGCACCATCGCGTCCCAGGAAACCGCTTCGCCGCGGCGATCGAGGCTGGCGCGGATCTGCTGGAAAATCCACAACCCCCCGATGTTCTTCAGCAGCCGCGTGCTCCCTTGCACGCCCCCTTCGTTGGTGAAGTTCAAAGCGGAACAGGTTTCGTTGATCAGCGGTTGCGGCAGTTCGCATCCCATCAACGACCAGGTGCCCGAGCTGATGTAGCACCAATCGGGGTGCGCCGCCGCAAAGCTGTCCGCCGGGGCAGCGATCACGGCCGAGGCCGTGTCGTGCGTCGCCGGCAGGATCACCGGGACGTTTTGCAGCCCGGTCTCGCGGGCGACCGAGGGCTGGACCGGACCGAGCGAGGTGCCCGGCTGCGCGATCGGCCCAAACAACGCACGCGGCAGCCCGAAGCGGTCGATCAGGTCCCACGCCCAGTCGCCCGTCCGTGGGTCGAGCATGCTGGAGGTCGACGCGTTGCTGTACTCGACCGAACGGTTTCCCGTCAGCAACCAGTGGAAATAGTCGCCCATCATCAACAAGCCATCGGCGATCGGCAGCTGCGGACTCCCTTCCAGTTTCCGTGCCAACAGCTGATACAGCGTGTTGATCTGCATGAACTGGAGCCCGGTCGCTTGAAAGATCGTTTCCCGCGGGACGATCTCGAAGGCCCGCTCCAAAATCCCGTCGTTGCGGTCGTCCCGGTAGTGGTAGGCGGGGCCCAGCGGTTGCTCATCGCGGCTCAGCAGGACGTAGTCGACCCCCCAGGTATCGACGCCGACCGAACGCACTTCGCCGGGCGAGTCGCCGGCCGCTTTGGTCAGACCCGCTTTGATCTCATGCCACAGCTGCATCGTGTTCCAGCACATCCGCGACTGGAGATGCAACGGGGTGTTGGCAAAGCGGTGGGCGGTTTCCAGGTGCAGGCGTCCCGCCTCGACACGCCCGGCGATCACCCGACCGCCCGATGCGCCCAAGTCAACGGCTAAATGAACAGGAACAGCGGTCGGCACAGGGCACCTCGGGGACATGCAGGATCGGCGCAGCGCGGGAACGGCGCCGTGCCTGGCGGCACGCGCGCTCGCAGTCGCTTCGCCATCCTCCTGGCCGGAACCCACCTCGCCGGGCCGCCGCCAACGCGGACGGCGGGAAGCCTGGACGGCGGGGGGTTGCCGAGCCGGCAAACGACTGCCTCACGGGAAAGAGAATGGTGACGTGGTCAGCGGCCCTCGTCAACAATGCAGCCTGGCAAACGGCGCAGCCTGGCAAACCATCGGCGGCGCAGCCTGGCAAACCAGCGGGCGGAGCCAACGATCGAGCGGGGCCAAGGCGGCCTGGCAAAGGCGGCCCCGCACGTCGACCGCTGCCGCAAGCTGATTCGCTGGATCCGACGACCACCGATGTGCTAAGCTGGACGCTGGTCCTCTCGGCCTCTCCCACCTCCAGCCGCTCGCCCCCGCCTCACGTAGGAAGCTTCCGCTGATGCGTTCTCTCATTTTTGTGTTCGGGCTTTGTTGCTGTAGCGGTTGGAGCGGGGCCCCGGCCGGCGAACCCGCGGGAACTCCGCAAGCGGTCCTCCAGTGGTCATTCGATCGGTTGCCCGAAGGTGAGGTCAGCGGTCCCTTGAAGCTGACCGATGCGGGGCCGGTCGCGCCGCGGTTTCCCGATTTCGGAGACGCGAATCGGGCGCTCGCCTTTCCCTCGGTCGGTTCGCTCCGCTTGGACGACCCTGCCGACGGCCGGTTCGACTTCGATCAGGGCGATGCGATCACGCTGGAGGCTTGGGTCAACCCGTCGAAGTTCGGCGAGAACGCGTACGTGATCGGTAAAGGACGCACGCAGAATCCCGGCATGCCGGCGGACAACCAGAATTGGGCGTTGCGACTGCGGAGCCGAGGGGGCAAGGCGTGTGTCAATTTCCTCTTTCGCAGCCGCGCCGTGCCAGCGACCGACGAGGCCCCGGCGAAGCCTGCCGATTGGCATCGCTGGACTTCCCGGCAGGGGTTCTCCGCCGGCAGTGGCTGGCACCATATCGCGGTCAGCTACCGCTTCGGGGACCCCGGCAGCCTCCGCGGCTACCTGGATGGCAAGCGGGTCCCAGGGAACTGGGACATGGGCGGACCGACGACCCAGCCTCCCGTCGTCGACGATGATCAGGTTTGGGTCGGAGCGTCGATGGGGGAACATCCGCACAACGCGCTCATCGGGGCGATCGACAACTTGGCGGTCTATCGCGGGATCGTGCCGACGGAGACCTTGCAGCAGCGATTCCATTACGTCCCGCAGCCGCTGGCGATCCCCTCGATCCCCGAGGGCCGCGTCGCGGTCCAGCTGTACGGTCCGCTCAGCGACATCGGCTCGATTCCCCGGCGGGCCGGCGAACTGTTGACCGAATGGGTCCAGGACGAGCTCGCCTTCGTCCGCTTGCCGCACCGTTATGACGACTGGGGAATCCGCGCCGATTGGGGTTCCACCTTGCTGGTCCGCGCTTTTGGGCGATTCCGCTTGGGCGAAGGCACGCACCGCCTGATGGTTCGCTCGCGCAGTTTTTCGCGATTGACGATCGACGGCGAGGAAGTGGCTCAGACCGCCGCCCAGCGCAATCGCAGCGGCGCCCACCACGTGGTCGACCCCTTGCCCGCGGTCCCGGTGCCCGGGATGCGGCCGCACGCGATGAATGACCACGAGACGATCGTCGATTTTTCGTCGGACGGGTCGGAGCACCTTTTCGTGTACGAAGTGATCATCGGGGGCCCCCGTTACCGCACCGAATTCGGCGAAACCAGTGTGTCCGTGCAAGCGGCGCCGGGAAGCATGTTCACGCTGCTTTCCGCAGGCTCCGATTTCCCCCTGACCGATGCCGGTTGGAAGGCGTTTTTTGCGAAGCAGTCCGCCGCCCTGGAACGGCTCGACACCGAGCGACGGCGGACGGCCAATCGCCGGCACCAAGATTTTTGGGACCGCCGTCATGCCTTCGCCCGCGCGGAACGAACCGTCGCTCCGGCCGTCGCCGATCCGTCGGCGACGCTCGATCGGTTGATCCACCAACGGATCGAAGCGTCGCAGCAGCCCGTCGAACAACCGACCGCCGATGATCGCGATCTCCGCTTTTACCGGAAACAGGTCGAACCGTTGCTGGCCGAGCATTGCCACCGCTGTCACGGGGAAAAACAGCAGGGCGAGCTCAGCCTGTTGATGCGGGAAAGGGTCCTGCGAGGGGGCGAATCAGGTAGCCCGGCAGTGACCCCCGGTGAGCTGGAAACGAGTTACCTTTGGGAACTGGTGTCGGCCGGCCCGGACGATTACCGGATGCCTCCGAAAGGCGAAGGCTTGCAGGCGGAGGAACTGGCCACGATCCGGCAGTGGATCGAGCGGGGAGCTCCGATGGCGGCGCCGGCGGAGGCGACGGCCGACATCCCGCCGCGGGTCGATGACCTCACGTTCTTGCGGCGGGCCTACCTCGATACCCTGGGGATCGCTCCGTCCCTGGAGGAGATCGATGCCTACTTGGCGGACGATCCCGCGGCGCGGCGCCAGCGGGTGATCGATCGCCTCTTGCAAGACGACCGCCTGGCCGATCACTGGGTCGGGTACTGGCAAGATGTCTTCGCCGAGAACCCGAACCTGCTGAAACCAAAACTGAACAACACGGGACCGTTTCGCTGGTGGATCCACGAGGCGATGCGGGACAACAAGCCGCTCGATCGGTTTGCGACCGAGCTGATGCTGATGCGCGGCGCGACTTGGGGCGGGGGCACGGCCGGGTTTGCGATCGCCTCGCAAAATGACGTGCCGATGGCAGCCAAGGCCCACGTGATCGGCTCGGCATTCCTGGGCGTCCAAATGAAGTGCGCCCGCTGCCACGACGCGCCCTACCATCGCTGGAAACAAGCCGACCTGTTCCAACTGGCGGCGATGCTGGGACGCCAGCCCCTGACCTTGCCGCCCAGCAGCACGGTCCCCGCGGCGTTCTTCGAAAAGCAGGAACGCGAACCGCTGATCAAGGTGACCACCGAACCGGGCTCGACAATTGCCCCCGAGTGGCCGTTTGCCGAAATGGCCGGCCCGGTGCCCGCCGAGATGCTGCTCGATCCAAACGATTCACGGGAACGCCTGGCGGCCCGCGTGACGCGTTCCCGCCGGTTCGCCGAGGTCATGGCCAATCGCGTTTGGCAGCGTTTGATGGGGCGCGGCTTGGTCGAGCCGGTCGATGATTGGGAGGGCAACGCGCCCAGCGACCCCGCCTTGCTGCAACACCTGGCCGACACCTTGATCCATGGCGGCTACGACCTGCGGGCGCTTTGCCGCGTGATCATGCAGAGCGATGCCTACCAGCGGGAAGCGATCAACCCACCGTCCGGCGGCGCCCCGCAGGCGCGACGATTCGCGGGACCCTACCGGCGGCGGATGACGGCCGAACAGATCGTCGATACCGCGTTCCATGCCGTCGGGCAGTCGATCGAGACCGAGCCGCTGACAATGGATCGCGAAGGGACGCTGCCGGCCCAAAATTTCCTGCATTTCGGGCATCCGCAGCGCGCCTGGGAATTCACCACGCTGGCCAACGAACGGGATCGTCCCAGTCTGGCGCTGCCCCGCACGCAGGCGATCGTCGACGTGTTGCAAGCCTTTGGCTGGCGGAATTCACGTCCCGAGCCGAGCTCGCACCGCGAACATACGCCCAACTTGATCCAGCCGGGCGTGTTGGCCAATGGCGTGATGGGGACCTGGCTGACCCGCTTGTCCGACGAGAGCGAATTGACCGAATTGATGCTGCAGGAACAACCGCTCGAACAACTGGTCGACCGGCTCTTCCTGGCCCTGCTGACGCGGCAACCGAGCGCTGCCGAACGGACGCGGTTCGTGGCGCTGTTGGAGCCGGGCTATGGACAACGCCGCGTGCCGGCCGAGGCGATCGAACCGGCCGCCGAGACGCCGCGGTTCCGCTATGTCTCCTGGTCCAATCATCTCAATAGCGAAGCCAACAAGATCAAGGTCGAAATGGAAGCGGTCGCCCGCCGCGGCGCCCCGCCCACCCGGTTGCTGGAAGCGACCTGGCGGCGTCGCGCTGAAGACGCGGTCTGGGCCCTGTTGAATTCCCCCGAAATGATCCTCGTCCCCTGACCATCGCGGCCCGCTGCTTGCACCCGCGCGACGCCCGCCAGGGTCGACGTTCGGTAGCCAAGACCCTGCGGGCCGCTGCCGCAAGCCACCGCATTCGCGTTTCCTTCCGCCCTGGCGATGAGATTTCCGATGAAACGACGTAACTTTCTGCAAGGCATGACCGCCGCCGGAGGGACATCCCTGCTGGCTCGACCGACCCTGGGGGCAGCCGCGCCGCTCGGGAAAGCCGAACACTGTGTGATGATCTGGTTGGGCGGCGGGATGGCCCAGATCGATACGTTCGATCCCAAGCCGATGGGAGATGCCCAGGCGCGGAAAGCGGGGGCCTACTATCCGGCGATCGACACCGCCGTGCCGGGCGTCCAGGTTTGCGAACATCTGCAGCAGACCGCCCGCGTGATGGATCGCGTGACCGCGGTCCGCACGGTGCATCACAACGTCGTCGACGAGCATGCCGCGGCGACCAATCGGATGCACACCGGACGAGCGACCAGTGGGACCGTCCAATACCCTTCGCTCGGCTCGATCGTCGCCCATCAGCGGGGCGCCGCCAGCGAGGACGCTCCGGCCTACATGCTGATCGGGTATCCGAACCTGACCCGCGGTCCGGGGTTCTTAGGACAGGAAGCAGGATTCGTCTACCTGACGGACCTCGCCGCAGGGCCCTCGGGGCTGGCCCGCGCCGGCGGGATCACGCCGGCGCGCCAACAACGGCGCGATGCGTTGCTCAACGCGGTCCGCCGTCGTGGTGAAACGCGGTTCGAAGACGACCGCCTGTTCGCCGATTACAACGCCGCGATGGGAGAAAGCATGCGTCTGTCGGGCCCCGACTTCATGAAAGTCTTCGACCTCGAGGGGGAACCGGCGGCGCTTCGCAATCGCTACGGACAAGCCTTCGGGCAACGCTGCCTCCTGACCCGGCGCCTTTTCCAGGCAGGCGTTCGCTTCGTGGAAGTCTCCCACAACATGAATTTCCGCAATGGGACGGGATGGGATACGCACAACGACGGGCAGCTGAACCAGCACTTGCTGATCCAGGAACTCGATCAAGCGTTGGCGACGCTGATCGCCGACCTGGAGCAGCACCGAATGCTCGAGAAAACCTTGATCGTGATCAATTCCGAGTTCGGCCGTCCCGCCCAGTTCGATTCCGGAGGGGGCCGGGGCCATCACTCCAAAAACTTCTCCGCCGTCTTGGCCGGCGGGGGACTGAATCACTGCGGCGCGTACGGGGTGAGCGATGAGCTGGCAATGAACGCGGTCGCCGATCCGGTTTCGGTCCCCGACTTGTTCGCCACCATCTTGGCGACGTTGCAGATCGATCCGCACCAGAACCTCTACGACGGCGACCGTCCGGTGCCGATCACCGATCAGGGAACCCCGCTCGCCTCCTTGTTTTAGGACCCCGTCCAAGACCCCCGGTATGAACAGGCCCGCCAACTAAACAGGGGCGGCGAATGAAAACGCGTGTCGAGGTAGGATAGAAGCGGGGCCGGCACGGAACGCGCGCCCCCTTCGCTCCCTTTCGAAACCCCTGCGAACCAGAATGAGTGATATTCCATCGACCGCTCCTGCCTCTCAGGGTGACCCACCCCCCGTCTACAATGCCGCCACGGTGGGAGCGGACAGCATCCTAGTGGTCGACGATTCGTTCATCTTGCGCGACCGCCTCGCCCTCGCCTTCGAACACCGCGGATTTCGGGTCGAGACCGCGCAGGATTACGATTCGGCGATCGCCGTCTTCACACTCCGGCCGACCGCCCTGGCGGTGCTCGATCTGCGGATGCCGGGACGCTCGGGCTTGGAATTGATGCAACGCCTGCAGCAGCTCCGCAGCGAAACCCGCGTCGTCATCCTCTCGGGCTTCGGCAGCATCGCCACCGGCATCGACGCGGTGCGGATGGGGGCCACGAATTTCCTCAGCAAACCCTCCGACGCCGACGACATCTTGGCGACGTTTGTCCGCGGGGATCAGCCGGGCCCGTTGCCGAAAGCCGACGCCGAATTCCCCGCCCCCTCGCTCGCCCGGAATGAATGGGAACACATCCACCGGGTATTGGCCGATTGCGGCAACAATATCTCGGAGGCGGCCCGGCGGTTGGGGATCCATCGTCGATC
>CAYNVI010000136.1:0-10024 GCA_964400585.1 uncultured Pirellulaceae bacterium
CTTGAACCTCTCCTGGAAGAGCTCCGGCGGCGGGAGCAGCCATTGGGATTTGTCAGCGTCAGCCAAGGTCCGGGCTCCTTCACCGGGCTGCGAATCGGGGTCACGACCGCCAAAACGTTAGCCTATGCGTGGGGGACGCCCGTGGTGGGTGTGGATACCTTGGCGGTGGTCGCCCACCAGGTCTTGGCTGCCGACCCGGCGTGCCCCGAGGTGGTGGTGGGGCTGAAAGCCTACCGGAGCCAAATCTTCGTGCGCCGGCAAAGGCGCGCGGGCACCGACCGGGTCGCGACCGAAGTTTGGGACGCGAAAAAGTGGAAAAATTTTCTCGACAATCGCTCCGCTGCAACCCGGGTAGCCGGCAATGCGGGACCGCCCGAAGAACTGCGGGGCGGAAACGAGCTGGCTGCTCGCGCGGGGATGCCGACCGCCGCGGGCGTCGGTGGCTTGGCCTGGGCGCGGTTCCAACAAGGCGAAGCGGTCGATCCGTTCGCCCTGATGCCCCGCTATTTGCGTCCGAGCGCGGCCGAAGAACAAGCCGATGCGGCCGCAGCGCGCCGTTCACGCCCATGAAGGGGTAACCTGCCCGGTGGGACAGGCGGTGGTTACGCGCCGGCGGCGGCCACCGCTTGCAGCAGGTCCTCGTAGGCGTCGACCATCGCCGGCCAAGCGAATTCGGCCGCCCGCCGCCGCGCCGCCTCGCCGAGCTGCTGCCGGAGCCGAGCGTCCCGCATCAACCGATCGAGCGCTCCGTACAGCGCCGAGGCCGGCTGGGGGGGAACCAACAAGCCATCGCGATCGGGAACCAGGATTTCGCGAGGTCCGCTGGGGCAGTCGATCGCGACACAGGCTAAGCCGGCCGCCATCGCCTCCAGCAAGGCGGAGGGAAAGCCCTCGTAACGACTCGGCAGCACGAATAGGTCGGCGCGGCGATACCAAGGGGCGATCTCGCTTTGCCAGCCGAGCAATTCGACGCGGTCCTCCAGTCCCCGTTGCTGCCGTTGGCGGAGTAGCGCCGCGCGCTCCGGGCCTTCTCCGGCGATCCAGAGATCCCAGTCGGGGTGCTGCGGTGCGAGCTCGGCAAAGCGATCGAGCAACCGATCGAAACCTTTCTCCCGGGCGAGCCGTCCCACCGCCAGCAGATGTTTCCGGGCATCGCCGGCGGGCGGAGGCCCCGCCCACGCATCGGCGGGGGGGCAGGGGGGCGGAACCGCAATCGCCGAAGGGATCACGATCACCGGTGCGGCGTGCCAGCCCTGCATCGCCGCGGCACTCGCCGGGGTCAGGGCGACCAGCCGGGCCGCCCGCGGGTAGTGGTGGCGGCGGAGCCAATCCCAGCCGCGTCCGATCGGCTGAAAACGCGGATCGCTTCGTTCCGCGATCACCAGGGGGATTCCCAGAGAACCGATCGCCAGCAGGGCCAACACGTTGGTGCGGTCACAAAAGCTGAGGACGACGTCGGGGGCGAGTTGTCGAACGGCAGCGCGCAAGCGATTCCGGCGGTGCCAGTTGTTCCAGACCGCCTGCAGCGGATGACGGCTTTCCCCCATCACGTTCAGCGGGACCCGCTGCACCGCCGGGGCGACCCGATGCTTGTCATCGCGGCCGTCGTCCAGGGTGAGCAGCGTCACCCGATGCGAGCGTTCGCTCAGCCGGCTTGCCAGGCCCGCCATGACCCGCTCGGCACCGCCTCCGTTGAGCGAATGGATCAGACAGGCGATATGCAAAACCGGGGACGCTCCAAACTCAACAAAAAGCCGCGATCAGGACGGGTTTGCCGGAATGACTCCGACGATCGTTACCACCGAACGCGGTGGGCCGCTCGGCCGCGACGAAGGTCCGCAAACCCGGATTTGCCGGTCCGCAACGATTGAACGGGAAGGGGGCGGCAACTAACGTGAGATTCTAGCAAGAAAGCGTTTGACTTCTTGTCTTTGTATTTTGCTTTGGTGTTTCATCCGCGGCGGGGCCAGGCCGGTTCCGCTCCGCGTCGATGCCTCTTGTCCCACGCGAGAATCCTTCTCATGAACATGATCTCCAAGCTATGTTGCCTGATCGGCCTCTGCGGTCTGATGCCGGGCCTGGCCGAAGCCGGCTCGCCTTATGCCGGTTCGGCCTTCACGGGCGGTTATTACGGAGGGATCGGGCAGTTCTTCAATCCCTACTCGTTCCCGCCTAGCACTTCGGTGCGGACGCCGCCTTACTTTGCCGTGCATCCGCCGGTCTATTACTCGACCCGGCACGCGCGTCCCTATGGGATGAGCCCCTTCGCGGCCCCCCCGATGGTGGGCCCGGGTCCGCGTTACCAAGGCCGGCCCCGGACCGAGCCGATCCGCCCGGTGCTGTTTGAGAATACGTTCTGCGAAGGGGAGGGCGAGGAGGTGGTCCCGTCGACCGAAGCGGTCGTCCCCGAGACCGCAGCGGTCCATGCGAGCCCCCGCCCACGCGGTCCGGTTCGCGAAAACCCGTTCGTCTCAGGGGATCAATTGTCGGTCGCCAATTTGCGGAAATAGGCTTCGATCGCCTCGCGATAGTGGGTCGGTAAGTCGCGACTGATTTGTTGCAAAGCCTCCTGGCGTTCGGCCGGAGGCAGGTTACCCCATTTGTTTCGCTCGTCCCACTGCTTCTGATCGACATCGCCCTTGCCGTTCGCCCCGGCGATCCGGCTGTCTTGCATCGGTTGGGCCTGGCCTCCCTGCGACTGGCCGCCGCCCCCAGCCTGTTGCTGCTGCTGTTGTTGCTGTTGCTGCTGCTGTTGTTCGATCTTATCGATCAGCTTGCTGAGCTTGTCGATAATCTCCTGTTCCTGGTCGCGGACTTTTTGCGTGGTCCGTCCCAGGTCGAGCCGGCGATTGACGTCGTTCATCATCCGCGAGATCTCATCCAAGCTGTCTTTTTCCAGCGGTTTGATGTCGACCAACATCAGCTGGGCGGTACGGAGGAAGCGGATCGGGCAGTCGCCCTGGTTCTCCAACAACTTCCGCAGGTCCCGCAGCGTTTCGTCTTTGTTCAGCAAGGCGTGGTGGCAGGCGGCGCGATAGAACAGCACGGCGGCCGGATCGACCGTGGCGCTCGGTTCCACTTCTTCCAGCAACGGCAAGGCCTCGTCATAGAATCGCTGGCGGACCAGTTCGCGGGCGATGTAAAGCCGGGCCGCCATCCGCAGGCGGTCACGCAACGATTCCAGCTGCCGCAACTCGAAGTCCAGTGGGTTTTCACGAACCGTCTGCTGGAGCTGGGCGAGGGGAGGAACCGCCCGGGAGGCGATCTCGATCAAAGCGGCCAGGCGATCGGTGTCCTGATCGGCAATCGCCTCCGCGTAGGCTTCGGCCAACGGACGAATGGTCTCGGCTTCGACACCCTGCTGCTGCAAGCCTTCGACCAGGATGCCCACGGCCTCTTGGTCGCTGGGCGCTTCCCAGCTGGCCTGTTTCTCTAACGCGTCCGCCGCCTGGCTGGCGCCGTGGGGAACCAACCCCAGCGAACCCACCAGCATCAGCAGGCTGGCGAGGGAAAACGAGGGAAGACGCTTCATGGCTTGCTCCAGGGCAATTCCAACGGCGGTGAGAAAATCATCAAAGCTCAGCGATTGCGTTCCAGCACGATATCCCGCGTGATGCTCGATAAACGGCTCTGGCGATCGGCCAGATTGCGCAGCAGCCCCAAAAAGTCCTGCTCGGCCGGCTGGGCGGCCTCGTCGAGCATCTCCGAGTAACGGTCGGTCGTCCGCTTGATCCGTTCTTGCATCGTGCGGATCAATTTCAGCTCGGCTAACGATTCGACCAGCGGTTGCTCGCCCGGTTGGCCTTGTTGCTGCGGCGGCATCGATTCCTGTTGCTGCTGCTGTTTTTCCAGATCGCGCTGCGCTTTTTGCAACGCTTCGATCATCTCTTCCAAGGCGGCCAGGATGTCCTCTTCGATGCCCTGGGTGATCCGATCGATTTTGGTTTGTGCCAAGCGGTCGGCAACCGTCTGCATGTCGCCACGCATCTGTTCGACCACCTCGGGGAAGGCGACGCTGGAACCTTCTTCGCGGAGCAGCAGCATCGCCCGATCGGCTTCCAGCACGATCTTCTTTTGGGCAGCGGCCAGGTTCCCCGATCGCAGGTCGGTTTGCCGATCACGCGCCTCGGCCGGGATGGCGGCCAGTTCCTGTGTTTGGTCCAGCACGGCACTTTGCATCTGCGCCATCTTGCGGAGTCGGCTTTCCAGACGGGCGAGCTCCCGTTCGAGTTCCTCTTCCCGCAACTGCCGGAGGATCTTTTCGAGCTCGTCGATCGCTTCCCGCAGGTTGCGTTCGGCTTCCCGCTGTCGATCGGTCGCCTCGTCGCGCTGCGCCTGTTCGAGTTCCTGTTCCGCTTGTTGCATCCGTTCGATCGCCTGCTGCAGCTTCTGCTCGGCTTGCTGTTGAGGCGAGGGCGGCGGAGTAGGGGAATCGGCGGCAGGATTCGGGGCGGCTTCCGACGGCTGCGATTCGGAGGGCTGAGACTCCGACGGCTGGGATTCCGACGGCTGGGATTCCGAGGGTTGGGATTCCGAGGGCTGAGACTCCGATGGCTGGGATTCTGACGGCTGGGATTCCGAGGGTTGGGATTCCGAGGGTTGGGATTCGGACGGAGGCGCTTGGTCGCTCGGTGTTGCGTCGGAGGAAGAATCTTCGTCGGGCGAGGAGGCTTCGTCGGTTTGCGGGGACTTTTCCGAGCCCGGCTTCATCTCCGCGTCGTCTTCCTGTTCCTCTCCTGTTTTCGGCGGCTCCTGCTGTTCGGCTGCGTCCGCGGGCTGCGCGTCGTCGGGGGAGCTCTTTGCTGGATCTTCCGCTGGCCCGTCGGCTTGGTTGGCGTCGGAGGAGGCGGGCTTGTCGCCTGCCATTTTCCGCTGCAGTTCGCCCGCCTTTTCCAGGATGTCGCGTTGTTCGTCCGCGATCGCGTCGAGGTCGGCCCCATTTTCGGTGCGGGCCCGGGCGGCCCGTTGCTTCCGTTCCTCGCGGCGGAGATCTTTGATCCAGTTGGCAATCCGCTCCTTCTCGCTGCGGATTCGCTCGGACCGATCTTCGGTGAGCAGCAACTTCAACAACGCGGAGAGGTTTTCGTTGGCGGCCTGCTGCGCGTCGATCGCTTGTTGGTACTGGGAGCCGCTAAGTGCTTCCGACGCCGCGCTCAAGCGATCCAGGATGAACGATTCGCGGGATTGCTTTGCCGCGCGGCGGAGCAGCGCCGCCCGCTCCGGGTTTTCGGTCGCTTCGACTTCGGCCAGCCGGATCAGTAACTCTTCGAGTTTTCGAAAACGTTCGGCAACCTGCTGTTGGCGGACCGCCAGCGAAAGTTCCTGGGCGGCGGTCGCCGCAGCCTCGGCGGCCGGCGGTTGGGCAGCGGCCGGCTGCCAGGTTGCCCCCAGCAAGAGGGCGAGCCCCAACCCCAGCAGGCCGATCCGGGAGGGGGGAGTCGGCCGGCGTTGTGGCTGATCGGGCCGCGACCAGCGGAACGCCTCGAGGGGACGGGCCCCGCGTGCTGGTGCAGTCTGCGTCTCGCGAAACAACGGCGTTTCTCCCAGTGGATGGAAAATCTTTCCCAATGTCCCCGACCCCACCGCGTGCGCTGCCATCAAGGACGATTGTTCGATCGGTTTGGCCAGCGGGCTATTGAAAGAGATCCAGCACGCGCTGTTTTCGTTCCTTCTCGGTATCCTCGATCAAAGCTTCTTGGTTCTCGATCAAGTCGCGGACCATGTCGAGTATTTCATTGTAGCTTTCCAGGTCGAGCATTTTTTCCAGGATCGCGGTCAGGCGGAGCAAAACCGCGTCATTCGCTTCGACCGCCAAGGAGCAGCGGGCGGCCGCCCGCTGGGGGGTGTCGATGACCGCTTCCAGCTCGTTCAGTTGCGCGATCAGTTCCCTCAGCGGGCCGTCGACGACCTCGCGGAGGGGCCTTTCGACGCCCTTTTCCAGGCGTTCGCGCCGGTCGACCGAATCGATGCGGTTGTGGGTCATTTCGGCCAGGATATCGGCCACCGTGTTGGCGATGCCGGTCAATTCCTCGCCGCTTTTCCGCGCCTGCAGGCCTGCCTGCTGGACCCGCAGCCGCAGGACCTGTTCGGCGCGGCGTTCCAGTTCGGCTGCCGGATCGGGACGCTCGGTCGGCTCGGCATCGTCGCCCGCGGTGCGGGGGGGCTGCGGCGTCACCGCGACCGGGTCGGGATCGCGGGAGAAACTTTCCCGCAGCAGCCGTTCCAGCGATTCGCCCAGCGAGCGGGTTTCGTTGATCGTCTGTTCGAGCCGTCCCCGCAGGGCGAGTTCGCGGCGTTCGAGCAAGGCCAGCAGGTCTTCCGGGGCGACCAGTTCCAGCCGGAAGATTTCGCTCCGCGTCTGGTGAGGCGGCCCCAGATCGTAGTCATCGGTCGCTTCTCCATAGACGCTGACGGTGTCGCCGGCGGAAAGCGGCGGCATTCGTCCCGCAGCGACTAAATCGCGGAGGTCCAGTTCGCTGGTAAACTCGCCTTGCCGATCGGGAGCGACGGCGATCGAGGCGGCTTGCGGCTGCGAACCGGACGCCTGGGCCAGGGTGACCTCCGCGGCGCGGAGGCGATAGTCGTCTTCCACGGTTCCCGCGACCGGCAGGCGGGCGATCGGGGTGATCGCCGAGCCGATGCCACGCAGCCGGATCTCCATTTCGGGCGGAGCATCGGCGACGACCCCCAGGAAATACCGATGCGGCGTCTGGGCAGCGATCGCTTCCTGGTCCACCGGGACGACGACGACCGTGGTCGGTTCCCGCAGGTCGTCCAGGCGGAGAACAAACTGCTTGCCCTCGGCGGCGAGTTGGAGCTCGCTGGGTGCGACCACCCGATCCCCTCGCACGACGTGTAAGTCGAGCGCTTCCAGAGCCTTGCTTGCCTGACCGACGAGTTCGACGTCGGAGCCTTCGCGCAGCCGCAGGCCGGGTTGGTACGGCGTCACCAGGTCGGCCGAGTCGCCGGCGTCGGCGGGACGCAGGTAGGCAGGGTAGCGAGCCTGCACCTGAAGTTCGGTGATCACGGGCGGTTCCACCAATTCGATCCGTAGATCGGCCAGCCGATCATCCAAGCCTTGAATCGTCAATTCCAGGTCCTGGTTCAGGCCATTGAGCGGAGGTCCATCGAGCATGAACGATTGGAAACCATCGGTTTCGCGGCCGATCCGCCGCAGATTGACTTGCCCCCGCAGCCCCTCGCTGCCGCGATAGTAAAGCGTGCAGACTTCGGGGACCAGGAAGGGATCGGTGGCCGCGCGGATCCGCAGGGTGGCTTCGGCACCGCGCGGCAACCGCGCGACGCCGGCGACGAAATCGACCGTGCGGATCGTTTCCGAGATCGTCTCGTCGGCATTCACCCGCGGGATTTCCAGGCCGACCATTTCCAACGAGGCACGACGCGGCCAGGGGGCGTCGTCGAACAACAGCAGGCGACCGGCCGCCAGCCGCGCACTGGCCGGGGCAAGGAAGACGAAGCCAAGGGTCAAGAGAGCCAAGGGAGCCGCGAGCATCCCTTTTTGCACCAAGGGGCGTCGCCGCAACACGGTGCGGGGATCGACCGCGTCGAGCCGGCTGACCGTTTCCCGGTAGACCCGTTCCAGGAGCTTCCGAGAATGCGTGTCGTGGCGACGGCCCGGAGCGCTCAATTGCACCGAGGTCACCAGCCGCCCCGCCAACTGCGGGTGCTGGCGTTCCAGCAGCAACGCCAAACTGTCGTCGGGCAGCGGTTGCCACAGCCGGCGAACCAGCAGCCGGAACAGGAGCACGGCCAGCACCGCCAAGACCGCTACCAGCAACACGGTCCGCGCCGATCTCGGCATCTCGGTCCCGCCGACGGTGACCGGCAAGTAATCGATCGCCAGTCCCAACCAAAATCCGGCCAGCAGTACCGCCGTCCCCGCCAGCATCGCATCCCAGACGATGTATCGGCGCACGCGGTTTCGCAGACCATCAAGCAGGCTGCGGAGGCGCGGATCGAGGTAATCGGCGGGCATGGAAATCTGTCGGTCGGTAAGGAGGAATACGAAGCCGGCAGCGGAGCCGCTCGCCCCGACGGCAAAGCGGGCGACGCGATCCGGGTCAGGCCAGGCGTTGCAGGCGGCGGACAATCCATTCAAAGGCGAGGCAGGAGGCAAGCAACCACATCAGCGAGGCATTTCGCCGTTCGGCGAATTCCCGGTCCGGCGTTCCCGGCAGGACCGTCGTCTGCGGTTGCGGACGGAGCAGGCTGGGAAGATCGGCCACTTCCGAACCGTCGCTCGATCCGCCGCTGGCCAGGTTGGCAGGCTGATCGACCGCCAGGTAGCGGCCCCCGGTCAAGGCAGCGACCGCTTCCAGGACGTCATCGTTGCGGCGCGGACGTTCCAGTTCCAGCGTCGGCAAGCGGGTCTGCACCGTTTGCCGCAGCACCTGCTCATCGAGTGCATCGCCGAGGGTCAGACGCAGCTCATAACTGCCCGCCTCGCGGACCACGAACCGGCCGCCGTACGTGCCCGGTTTCGCTTCGCCTTCGACCGGCGTCAAGCGGATCGTTTCGATGCCCCCATCGGGAGCCAGCAGGTCGGCGGGGACCGCGGCTGCCTGGAGGGGCTGAAACTGGTCATCGGTCAACACGGCCCGCACCGTAATCGTTTCTCCGATCAAGGCGCGCGGACGATCGACCAGCAATACGCCGCGATTGGAATCCCGCAACAGCCTGCCAGCGGAAACCCACCGCAGCAGCTTGGTGTAGTAGCTATCGAACAAGGCATCGCTGACGCCACGCAGACGCCACATTTCGCCACTCGCCTGGAAGTAGACACGCCCCGCCCCGTAGAACTGGGAGGCCAGGTAGACCGGCAGTTGCCCGCTGTAGGCGGTCGTGGGATCGGAAAAGTAGGCGTAGACTTTCGCCCCGGGCTTGGCATCTTTGACCCCCACGTAGTCGTAGACGCCTCCTGCTTCTTCCCAAGCGGCGAAACTCGATTCGGGCTTGTCGGTCAACCAGAGGAATTCGCTGCGGAGGGCTTCGGGGGTGAACTCAAGAGGCCACTGGGTGTCGCCGCCCTGGCGGCCGCCGCTTAGCACGCTGCTCCGCGTCGCCAGGTTGACCGGGAAGAATCCCGCCAGCTTGCTGACGCGCGGGTCGGTCCGCAGCCGCATCCATTCCGGCATGTAGACCGGGCCCGCCACCAATACCAGTCCCCCGGCCTGTTCGGACAGCCAGCGATCGAGCAGGTCCAACTGCACGGCATCGAGCTCCAACCAGTTAGGGTCGAAGGCGATGATCGCGTCGTATTCGAAAAGTTCCTCGGCGGTCCGCGGAAACTCGCTCAGCTGCTGATCGGCATCCTGGCTCATCCCCGGTTGCCCCGTCTGCAACCAGACCGACAAGCGGGTCGAATCGTCGCGATAAAACAGGTTGCGGACGAAGCGATATTCTCGAGTGGGTCCGCCGGCGATCGCCAACACGTTCAACTTGCGGGCGACCACTTCGTACCGCGCGTCGCGGTAATTATCGGCTTCGTTTTGGTCCTCCGCCGGAGGCACCACCCGCACCGCCAGTTTACGACGACCGACCGCTTCCGGTTCGAGATCGAAACGAACGCCGGTCAACGTCCCATCGACCGGCAGTTCGACCTGCTGGCTGTCGACCACGCTGGTGACCGGTTGGTCGCTGTCGGCGGCATCGAGCAATTGCACCTGCACCTGCAGCGGTGCGGAGCCACTCGCTTGCAACACGGCCGAGAGGGTGAACTTGTCGCCCGGATAGACACGGCGGGGAGCGTCGAGGTCGACGATCCGGACATTCACTGGCGCGGCGGCGGAACCTAAGCCGAGCGGGTAGATGGCGACGCCGCTCCGCGAGGCGAGCGTGGCCGCCGAGGCCAGTGGCGTTCCCTTGTTATTCTGCCCGTCGGTCAGCAGGATCACCCCGGCCAGGGTCGAGGGATCGTGCCGCGTCAGCGTGCTGCGGAGGGCGTCGCCGATCCGACTTTGCGTCCCCGTGGCCGCCAAGCTTTCGCTCCAATCGCTCACGGCCG
>CAYNVI010000137.1:0-9998 GCA_964400585.1 uncultured Pirellulaceae bacterium
ATCCAGGGTGGCGCGGATCAGCGTTTCCCAGGCTGCCAGTTCGGTGGTGTCGGCCGCCAGCAGTTGCCGCTGCCGACGCTGCAGATGATCCGCTGCCGTCCGCAGGGCCAGCGTCGATTGGGCGAAGAACAAGGCGACGGCGAGTCCGCCCAGGGCGAGGGCGGCCACGCCGCGACGGTCGATCCAGCGGGTCTGCGGTGACGACGCGGCCGGGTTGGCTTTCAGTTGCGGGAGGAACCGCCAGACCCAAGCGGGCAGTAACGTCGTGCCGGCGCGGAGCGCTCGGCTGCGTCCGATCACTGCGCTAAAGAGGATGGCCGCCATCGCCCCGACGGGCAGCAAGCTGAGCCCGAAGTCAAAAAATTGGGTGACGGCGATCGCGCCCAAGCCGAACCAGCCGGCGGTGGCGAGGCCATGATCGAGCGGGTCGGGACTGAAATTGACGTTTTGCAGCGCGGTGCCGACGACCAGCAGAAACACCGCCAACAGTCCGATCCCGACCACGCCCATCTCGACCAACCACTCCAACCACAGGTTGTCCGCATTGACGAACCAGCTCTTCGCGGAGGACTGCTGGTAGGGCAAGTAAGCGAAACGATAGGTGCCGGCTCCGGAACCGGCTGGCAGGTAGGCTTTGGCAGCCCTTGCGCCATCGGGCCAATGGTCCAACCGGCCGTCCGAAGCGATCGATTGGTTGATCCCTTCGCCGGTGGCACCGAGTCGATCGAGCGTCTCGTGCGGTAGTTCGAAACGGATCATGAGGACGGCGGTGATCAGCGCGATCCCCACCGTGAGGCCCACCAAGCCACGGCCGCGGCGGAGCGAAGCAAGCAGCCCGAAGGCGAGCAAGCCTCCCGCGATGCCTCCCGCCAGTCCTCCCCGCGAACCCGAAGCGATCAAGCCGGCGCCGCAGAGGATCCCGCCGATCAGGGCGAGCACGGCGGTGCGATCGGTCAGCAGATCGGTGAAGGCGTGCGCCGGGATCTTGGGCCCAGACAGTTGGTATCCGGTGAGGGCCGAAAGCCGCCAGGCGAGCAGCCCGATCGCGCAGCCCAATCCGAGGTTGATCAAGACGGCGGAGTTGTTGCGATTGGTGAAGGCCCCGAACGGGCTGCCTCCCTGCAGGCCCTCGACGCCCCAAACATTCGTCGTCGGGTCATGCAGCAACTGGTAAAAACCAAACCCGGCATGGAGCGTCCCGGTCGCCAGCACCAGCAGCATCAGCAACTGGATCCGTTGACGGCTCGTGAACACGGTGGAGGCGACCCAGGCGAAGGCGGCGATCACCAGCAGTCCCGCGACGCGGCTGCCGGTCAGCCAGGGGGCGATCGAAATCGGGAAATCCGACGGGGTCGCTTCGGAATCGATGGCGGGCAGCGACAGCGGCAGTAACCAGTCCTGATAGGCGGCGGCCGATCCGGAAGAAAGCATCGTCACCAGCCGTGCTGGCAACGGCGTCATCTGAAAGAGGCTCCAGACGGCCGCGATCAGCACCACGATGGCGACGAAGTGGGGCCGCAGGCCGACGGCACGCTGGCGGGCGAAAGTGACCGGGATGGCCAGCAGGACCGCGAGCAGGGCAACCAGCGAGGCGATCCATTGACTGCGGGGTAGGACCCCACCATGGTCGGCTGCCAATAAGCCCGGGGCAACACCGATCAGCACCGCCGTCACCCAAGCCAGCAGCGATGCAACAGGAAGACGAGAGGCCAGCACGATGCGCTTGACTCGCAGTTGGAGATCGAAGGAGAGGACGAGGCCTGACCGCCGCTTCCGCGTGACCGGAGGGGCAAGGGCAAGCCTTGATCGACAAACCTTGCATCCTACTCGGCCCCTCGCAAGCGGCCGAGACAGGAAGCCCGATTTGCGCGCTTCTCCCGACGATTATTGCCTAACTGTTCGTCACATGCGGTGCGATCAGTTCAAGCTGGCAATCCTCCAACGCCACCGATACGCCTTGGTTCATGAAGTGCACCGCGATCACCAAGCGGGTTTGCTGGTCGCGACGGACCACGCGCCCTTCGTAGCCGGCGAATTGTCCGCTCCGCACCCGGACCCGGTCGCCTTCGCCAATCCGCGACTCGGGGGCGAGCGGTTCCCCCGTCACGATCAACTCGCGGACTTGCCGCAAATCGGTGACCAGCTGCGTGGGGTCATTGACGACCAGGCAGCGAGAGACGCAGCCGGTCGAAACCGCTTCGTAGCGGGCTTCCTCGTCCCCTCGAAGAAAGACGTAGTTCGTGAAGAGGGGGAGGAAGGAGGTCCGCACACGGCCCGCCGGAGACTTGCTGCGGCGGGCGATCATCGGACCATAGTGGGCGATCTCCAGGGCCCGCAGCTTTCGCATCAAGGTCTTTTCCTGACGCGACATCGTATAGATGGCCCACCAGGAGTCCTCGGTCACTTCGTCCAGGACATGCTCGGGGAACAGATCGGGTTCGGGAGGAAGGATCGGCATGGCGTCAACTTTGGATCGGGTACCAAGGGAGGGCAGCCGCGTGCAGACAGACCAAGCGGCCGCGAGCCGTAGATACAACGTCGATCGGCGCTCGGCGTACCCAACGACCTGCCAAAACCGCACGGTTTTTCTGGAAACGGTTTTACGGAAGGCTCGCGGGACCGGATCAAGCGGGGCAAGCGGCGTCTTCGCCGCCCCCTGCCTTACACGTCGACGACTTCTTCGGCCGCGGCCGGCAACCGCTGCGCATCCCGGCCGGGCTTGCCGGCGTGAGGCACGCTCTTCCGTGGCGAGCCGGCGAGCTGAGCGGCGGCGGCCGCTTCGGCGGCAGCCGCTTCTTCCAAGAGGCGGGCGATGTCGGGTTGCAGGTCGTGCAGCCGGCTCGCCAGCACTTCCAGGCTTTGGATGATCCCCGGGTGACAGCCATTCCCGACGATCTCCAGCTTGCCGACCTGCCGCTCATTCACCATGACCGGCATTTTCAAGACGAGCTGTTCGATCTTGTCCGGCAGACGCACCCGCTGCCACGACCCGTGGAAACCTTCATGCAGCCAGCTCAAATTCAGATCGAGCTTGATGCGGGCGAGATCGTGTTTTTCCGCAAATTCGGTCAGCCCTTGCCAAATCGTTTCCCACGAGCGCGTTCCCTGCAACTGCACCGCCTTATGACGAATCGTTTCCTCGCAGCGGTGACTGCGGGTCAGGAAGGATTCGCCGAAGTGGCTGCCCCGGGTGAGCAGCATCTTCAGTTCGGCGTTCCCGAAGGAGCGGGTCAAGACGAGCGAACCGAGGACGATTCCCGCCCCGGCAATCCCGATCCATTGTTGTCCGAACGCGATGCTGGTGACGGCTGCCAAGGTGGTGATCCCACAGAGCGCCGCGACGATCAACAACATCCGCGAATGCGAATGACGGGTCAGCAAGCGGTGATGTAGATGGGCCCGGTCGGCCGCGTACAGACTCCGGCCCGTGAGCACGCGACGCAGGATCGCGATCACCGAGTCGAACAATGGCAGGGAGAGGGCCACCACGGGCGCCACCGCCACCACCGTCGATTCTTTCACCGAACCCCAGATCGCCAAGGTCCCGATCACCAAGCCGATCATCATGCTGCCTGCATCGCCCAAAAAGATCGAAGCGGGCGGGCGGTTGTAGGCGAGAAACCCCAGCAATGCTCCGGCGAGGGCAAACGCGACCGTGCCCGTCAGCGGCATCCCCCGCATCATCGCCATCGCGCCCAACCCGGCAGCGACGATCGCCCCGGTGGTCGTGGCCATCCCGTCGGCCCCATCGATCAGGTTCAACGCGTTGAGGCAGCCCAGCAGCCAGAGGATCGTGATCGGCATGGCGAAGACGCCCAGATCGAGGTGCCAGCCGAGCAGATCGACGTGCTGCAGGCTCGTCCCACTGGCTGCCAAAAAACTGACAATCAGCACCTGGCCGAGCAGCTTTTGCCGGCCGCGCAACGTGATCCAATCGTCGATCAGCCCCAGGGTGACGATCGCCGCCGCCGCGGCGACCAAGGCCGTCCAGCGCGAATCCCACGGCAACGTGGGCATCCGAACCTCGCCCGTCCCCTGCAGAAAAAAAAGCAAGGCGACGGTCACGCAGGTCGCAAAGAAGACGGCGATCCCGCCGCAGAGCGCGATTTCGCCGTGATGGAGTTTGCGTTCCGGGTCGGGAGCATCGACGATTCCGAACCGGCGAGCCAGGGCGCGGACCACCGGAACCGAGGCTAATGAGAGAATGGTCGCCGTTGCGATAACGGCAATGGAGAGGGCTGCACTGTTCGATAAGTCAAGGTTTGCCAACATCGTGAGCCTGATCAGAGAAGAGAAAACGGCATCCCGAAATCTCGGCCCATTCTAGACCATGCGGGGAATACGGAAAGTCTTCGTAACCTTCTTCATCGAAATCGCAAGATCCCTGGGCGCTCTTGGCCGACTCTGCCGCCCCTGACGGATAAGGCGATTCTGCGGCGCCCGCAGCAGCCGATCGGTTAGCTGTGGGCGATACGCCAGGGCGACCTGCAGGGGGCCTTGGGCCGCGTATTTCCTACTTGTGGCATTTTCGCTCAATCTCCCACCCCCCAATGGCGATAAATAGCCATGACAGGGCGTTCAAGCGGAACGTCCAGCCTGAATTCATTCGAGCCATCAGCAGCGATGGGTTACTGCCGTGCAGCCAAGGGGGGCCAAATGGCGGAAAGAAAGCAAACAGCAAGTCGTGGCGTTCGACGTCGACGACGAAGCCGATTGGCCTGGTTCCTCAGCGGTTGCCTGGCCAGCGTCACGCTGGCTAGCGGCAGTGGGTGCTCAACGCTTCAAGGGCTGGGCAATACGCTCAAGCAAGAAGATTGCATCGACGAGCTGCTGATCAGCCATCGCAACCGTGCCTGGGCTGCCCGGGCTTGGTACCGCGAAGAACCGCAGCATTGCCATCGGCAGCACATCGCCGACTTCCGCAACGGCTTCGAAGCCGGCTACATCGGAGTCGCCGAAGGGGGCGATGGTTGCACGCCGGCGATCGCGCCGAGTGGCTACTGGGGTTGGAAGTATCAGTCGGCCGAAGGGCAAGGCAAAGTTGCCGCCTGGTTCGCCGGTTATCCGCTCGGGGCTGCGGCCGCCGAACAGGATGGCTTGGGGAACTGGTCCCAAATCCAGACGAACTTCCCGCAACGTGTCACCATGCCCGCCTACCAGGGTCAGGGCGTGCAGCACGGATCGGAAGGCCCGGTCCCCGTGGTCCCGGTCGGATCCGAGTTTGCCCCCACGGCGGCGGATGTGGCTCCCGGAACCGACAGCGTCCCCAACGTGCTCGATTGGTCGGCCGTGGAGACGAACCCCGCGTTGTCGGCTGCCGACGGTGCCCCGTAGTTGACCGACGACGTCGGAGACGACCGCCCCGGTTCCGCCGGGCGTCGTCCGCCGGCTTTGGCTCAGGAACCTGCCGTCAGCGCTGCCCGAGCAGGCCGACGCGCGCCGTCTAGATCCCGCTATTGCGGATAATTGATCCGTCCCGTACGAGAGCTCAGCGATGAATACGTATCGCCCGTCGGACTGTCCGACATCCACCGCTAATCGCCCCCCTCTGAGGCGGACGCGTCGCCGGTCGACCGCGGCCTGGGTCGCACTGCTTGCCGCGGCTTCGCTGACCTCGACGGGGTGCACCGCCCTGACCAATCCGATCGAAGGGGTGCCCGCCAAACGGTTGCCGCCCCAGCTGTTCGCGGAACCAAAGAACAATTTGGTCCCGATCGATATTTCGTTGCTGACGCTCGAACCGCCGCGGAATTACGCCCTCGACGCGGGCGATATCCTGGGCGTCTACGTCGAAGGCGTGTTGCCCTTCAACGCACCGAATGCTCCGCCCGAATTGCCGCCGGTCAACTTCCCGGATCAAGACAGCACGCTGCCTCCGTCGATCGGCTTCCCGATCGCCGTCCAGGAAGACGGCACGCTGTCGTTGCCGTTGATCGAGCCGATTGCGGTGCGGGGATTGACGCTCGAGCAGGTTCGCGATCAGATCCGCCGCGCCTACATCGAAGCGAACATCTTGCGGCCCGAACAAGCACGGCCGATCGTGACCTTGATCAAGGAACGAACCTACAGTGTGGTCGTCGTTCGCGAAGATTCCGCCTTCGGTGGCGGTGGCGGTGGCGGCGGTGGCGGTAGCCAATTCATCCGCGGCAGCGATCGGAGCGCTTCGGGAGGCTTGGTCAAATTGCCCGCCTACCAGAACGATATCCTGCACGCCCTGGTCGAGACGGGGGGACTCCCCGGTTTGAACGCGAAGCCGCAGGTGAAGGTCTTGCGAGCCAGCAAGTCGAACAAAGATCGTCGTGCCAAGTTCATGGCGGAGTTTTTGGCCGCTCAAAAACTGGCAGCCCAAGATCCGTGTGCCTGTCCTCCGCCACTGCCGGAAGATCCGGCGGTCCTGAAGGTTCCCTTGCGGTTGCCCCCGGGGGTTGTTCCCAGCCTCAGTCCCGCGGAGATCACCCTGAACGAGGGTGACATCGTGTACATCGAATCCCGCGACACCGAGGTCTTTTACACCGGGGGCTTGCTCCCGGGCGGCGAGCATCCGCTGCCGCGTGATTACGACCTCGATGTGCTGGGGGCGATGGCCCTGGCCGGTCAGGGAATCAATTCGCCCGTCGGTCGCGGCGGCGGCGGTGGCGGCGGCGGCGGCGGCTTGGGCGGCGGTGTGGGAGCCGGCACGATTCCGCCGGGAATGCTCTACATCCTTCGCAAAACGCCCTGCAACGGGCAGGTGGCCATCGAGGTCGACCTGACCAAGGCGATCAACGACCCGCGTCAGCGACCGCTGGTGACCGCAGGCGACACGTTGATCCTGCAATACAAGTGTGAAGAGGAACTGATCAACTTCGGGATCGGGACCTTCTTTACCTTCGGCATCCGCGAGCTGCTCGGTAACGACTGATCCGGCGAAGCGGGAGCCGGCGATCGGCGGCCGCCGATCCATTTAACGAAAAGCCGCCCGAGCGAATTCAGCTCGGGCGGCTTTTTTTTGTGCTTGCCACAAGGCCCCGCGAGGGTGCAGCCGCCGCTGCAGCTGGCCTGCGGGCGATCGCGCCCGCCGTCTAGGCGAGCTGCGAGAGCCGTCCGGAACTGTCGCCAATCGATTCGGCCGGCGTCCCCATCGTGTCGAGCATCGTCAAGAAGAGGTTCGCCATCGGGGTTTCGCCTTCTAAGGTGACGTGCCGTCCGGTGCGGAACTGACCGCCGGCGCTACCGGCCATCACGATCGGCAATTTCTCGTGCCGGTGGCGGTTGCCATCGCTGATCCCGCTGCCGTACAGGACCATCGAATGATCCAGTAGCGTCCCGCCCGGTTCCTGGACGCTGTCGAGCCGTTCCAGGAAGTAAGCGAACTGTTCGGCCAAATGCAGGTCGATCTTCTTCAGTTTGCTGACCTTGTCTTCGTCGTTGCGGTGGTGGCTCAGCTGGTGGTGGCCGTCGCCCACGCCGACGTCCCGGTAAGCCCGATTGCCGCCCGCGTTGTCCAGCATCAAGGTGGCGATCCGGGTCGAATCGGTTTGGAAACCCAACACCATGATGTCGTACATCAGCCGGGCATGCTCGCGGAAGTTGTCCGGACGGTCGTCCGGCACTTCCAGGTCGGGCATCGCCGCCAAGCTTTCCTGTTCGGTCCGTTCGATCCTTCGTTCCAGATCGCGGACGCAGCTGAAGTACTCGTCGAGCTTCCGCCGGTCGGTGTCGCCGGCCCGCGACATCAGTTTCTTCGCATCGGCGGCGACCAGATCCAGGATGCTCTTGCGGTAGAAGTCGCGTTCTTTCCGCGAGCCATCATCGCCGTCGCCGAAGAGCCGTTCGAAGGCCATCCGCGGGGAGGTCTCTTTGGCCATCGGCTGCGTGGCACTCCGCCACGAGATGTTCGACGAGTAGGCGCAGCTGTAGCCCGAGTCGCAGCTGCCGGCATTGCGGCTGCCGGTCAGGCCGAGTTCGATCGAGCTGAGTTTCGTCGCCCCTTGCAGTTCCTGGGCCGCCACCTGGTCGACGGAGATGCCGACGCGGATGTTGCTGGCGGTCTTGACGGGCCGCGAGGCGGTCAGGAAGGTCGCCGAGCACCGCGCGTGGTCGCCCGCCCCGTCCGGGCCGGCCCGACCGTTGTCATGCGCCAGGTTGGAAATCAAATTCAGCTTCGGCTGGAACGGTTGGAGCGCCTGCAGCGTCGGTCCCAATTCCCACTGATCGCCTTCGCCCCGCGGTTCCCAATCGGGCATGATCGCCCCGTTGGGGAAGAAGACGCACGCCATCCGCGTCGGCACCTGAGATCGCGTCGACGACGCAAAGGCGGACTTGGCCAACGGGGTCATCGATTCCAAGATCGGAAGCCCCATCAGCAGGCCGGCGCCGCGCAGCATCGTGCGTCGATTGAGTTGCAAAGAATTCATTTCGAACGCTCCTCCAAGGTGTGGTATCGGAACGGCGTGCTTAAGACAACTTCGGTTGCCAAGTCGACGAACCGGTGATCGTGCGTGGCCGACGCTTGAAAAATCTCGTCGACAAAACATCGATCCGCAGGGACAAGTTCGCGGCCGATGGCAAAGGTCAAAAGACGCTTCACCGTCGTCCGTACAAAGGCATCGCTTTCGGTTGTTCGCAACAAACGGACCATGGGCAGGGCGCCCGCAAAAGCCCGCCCTCCGGGCAGTTCCCCACTGGCATCGATCGGGCGGTTGTCGGCGCGCTCGCGGTAACGTCCGATCGCGTCGAAATGCTCCAGGCCAAAACCGAGGTCATCCATCACGCGATGGCACGACGCACAGGAGGGATTGGCCCGATGGACTTCGAGTTGCTCGCGGACCGACAGCCCTGCTTTCGAAGCGGAGGATTCTTCCAGTTCCGGGACCCCGGCGGGCGGTTCGGGTGGAGGCGTGCCCAGCACGTTTTCCAGAACCCACTTGCCCCGTTTGACCGGCGAGGTGCGGCCTGGATTGCTGGTCAGCGCCAGGATGCTGGCATGCATCAACAAACCGGAACGTCCGACTCCCTCCAAGGAAACCCGGCGGAACGCCTCCCCGCTGACCCCCGCGACTCCGTAATGTTTTGCCAACCGTTCATTCAAGAAACTGGAGGTCGAATCGAGCAACGAAACGACGCTGAGGTTCTCTTCGACGATGTGCTGGAAGGCGAGCAAGGTCTCTTGCTGCATCGCACTCCGCAGCGCTTCATCAAATTCGGGAAACTTCGCCGGGTCGGGCTCGAACGTCTGCAGGTTTCGCAGCCCCAGCCACTGCGCGGCAAAATTGTCGGCCAACGCTTCGGCTTTGGGGTCTTGCAGCATCCGCTTGACCTGCTGACGCAGCGTCGACTCCTCCTGTAAACGCCCTTCATCGGCGAGCCGCAGCAGCGTCTCGTCCGGCATGCTGCTCCACAGGAAATACGATAACCGGCTCGCCAGTTGGTGATCGGTCAGCGGGCGGACGCCATCCGGCCCGGTCGCTTCGCCGCCATCGCCGGCGGGCGGCAGTTCGACGCGGAACAGGAAGCGAGGCGAGACCAGCACGCCGCTGACGACAACCTGCATCGCCCGTTCAAAGGATTCTTCGCGGGCCGTGGCCACTTCGGCCAGCCGTGCGTAACGCTCGACCGTGGCATCGTCGACCGGCCCGCGGAAGGCGCGGCGCAGGAAGGGACGCAGGCATTCGGCGGCCGCCTGGCGAACGCTCTTGGCGCTCTCGCCTTTCCCGCCCGGGCGGGCCGCGAGCAACGCCGCGTGACTGGAAGGATAAAGGCTGTCGGGGATCTTCTCGGGGCCGGAGAGGTTGACCTTCAGGATCGCGAAATGGACCTGCTCGCGAGGGAAATTACGATCGACCTGCAGCTTCTTGCCAACGCGTGCTCGTCCCGCCTTGATCGTCGCCTCATCCAGCCGGCCAATCGCGCCCCATCGGCTCTCGCCAATCTTCGCCTCGGCGTCGTCGGCCAAGGGGGCAAAAATCAGACGTTGCTTGCCCGGTGAAAGCGTTAATTTCAGCGAGTCCCGATCCGAC
>CAYNVI010000138.1:0-4721 GCA_964400585.1 uncultured Pirellulaceae bacterium
GCGGGTTGGGGCTCGGTTTCACCGCGCAGGAGTTACTGAAGCAGAGCCATGTTGCCAGCGTCGAAGTCGTCGAGTATCTCTCCCCCGTGATCGATTGGCTCCAGGATGGCCTGGTCCCCCTGTCCGAGACGCTGAACGCGGCGGAGCGATTGCAGATCTCGGCAGGAGATGTTTATCAGCGGTTGCGCGAACCGGCCTCGGAGCGATTCGACCTGATCGTGATCGATGTCGATCATTCTCCGGCCGACCAATTGGGCGAAGACGAGCATCCGTTTTACACCGAGGAGGGATTGAGGCGGGCGCAGGAACATTTGGAGCCAGGGGGCGTCCTCGCAGTCTGGTCCTATGCCGAGAGCAATCCGTTCGCGGATGCGTTGCGATCAACCTTTTCCGAGGTGGCGATCGAACCGGTTCGCACCGTCAACACACTGGTCGGACACGAGCAGACCGATTGGCTCTTTTTCGGCAAACGGGCCGGCGGGCCGGCTACGAGGAAGCTGGGTAGCGGAGCTGTTTGAGGGCTTCTAGCAGGCCTTCGAGCTTTTCTCTTAAGGCCTTGACGTCGTCGGCCGCCTGGTCGAGTGCTTGGTTGCGGCCCCGCTGTTCGAGCTCTTGGGCGGCCGTTGCGAGCTGCTCGGCTCCCAAGCTGCCTGCCGCCCCTTTCAGCGTGTGAGCGGCCGAGGCTAGTGCGCTCGCTTGCCGCGTTGCAATGGCCGCTTCGATTTGCTGCATCAGCTCGGGCGCTTCCTCGGTGAAGGCCTCGCAGAGCGCTTTGAGCAGGTCTTCTTTGTCGGCGAATCGAGCCTGGACCGCGGCACCGTCGGACGAGTGCGGAACGTCCTCGCGGGGGGCTGCAGCGGGATCCGCCGCCCGTTGGCTGAGCTTGTCTGCGGCGTTTAAGTGCCCATCGTCGTTGGCGATCGGCGTCTGCCGTGGCGGCGAACGCCGGGAGGGAGTCCGCTTTAGGGTTTTATTGATCGCCGCGACCAGTTCATCGACTTGCAGGGGTTTCGAAATGTACCCATCCATGCCGGAGGCGAGGCATTGTTCGCGGTCTCCTTTCATCGCGTGGGCGGTCATCGCGATGATCGGGGTCCGTGCTTTCCCCTGTTCCTGTTCCTCATGGCGGATCATCGCGGTCGTTTCGAAACCGTCCATGTCCGGCATTTGGATGTCCATCAAGACAACGTCGTAGGCTTTCTGCTGAAAGGCGGCGAGGGCGGCCCGTCCGTCGCCGACGACATCGACCGTGGCACCTCGCTTTTCCAGCAGATAGACGGCAAGCTTTTGGTTGACCAGATTGTCTTCGGCAAGCAACACGCGGATCGCTAAGAACCGCTTCGCCTCAGGCTGTGGTTCCGGGGGGCTGGCAGAGTCGGTCTTTGCCGCGGTTGCTCCGAGCGAGTGAAGGACGGCGTGCATCAGTTCGTCTCGGCGGATCGGCTTGGTCAAGTAAGACGCAACCCCGAGCTCACGGCAGCGCTGCTGGTCTTCGCGACGATTCACCGAGGAGAGCATCATCAGGGTTGCCCCCGCCAATTCGGGGTGTTCCGCTAGGTGTTCGGCGAGGGCAAACCCATCGCGGTCGGGCATCATGTTGTCCAGAAGGACCAAGCCAAAGGGTTCGCCGGCGTCGTGGGCTTGCCGGAGCGCGATCAAGGCGTCATCCACACTCGGCACCGTCTTGACGTGCAGGCTCCATTTCGCCAGGAATCCGTGCAGGATCCGCCGGTTGGTCGCGTTGTCGTCGACGACCAGAACCCGCAGCCCTTTGAGAGAATTGAAAGCGACCGGGAGAGGGGGCGGGACCGTTTCGCCGGCTAGCTCGAAACGCGCGGTGAAGTGAAATACGCTGCCGCGTTGGGCCGCGCTGGCGACCCAGATGTCGCCACCCATCATGCGGACCAGTTGGGACGAGATCGCCAGGCCCAGGCCTGTTCCTCCGTATTTCCTGGTGGTCGATGTATCGAGTTGGGAAAAGGAACGAAACAGCCGCGATTGATCGGGAGGGGGAATCCCGATCCCGGTGTCCCGCACTGAAAAATGGAGCATGGCTTCGCCGGTCGCCGAA
This sequence comes from uncultured Pirellulaceae bacterium, assembly GCA_964400585.1. Taxonomy (GTDB): domain Bacteria; phylum Planctomycetota; class Planctomycetia; order Pirellulales; family Pirellulaceae; genus CAYNVI01. The sequence continues at coordinate 2,072 of CAYNVI010000138.1, forward strand.
GATTCGCGTTGGACCTGCAGGACCACCTCGCCCTCTTCGGTGAACTTGATCGCATTGCCCAACAGATTGACCAGAATCTGTCGCAGGCGGGCCGGGTCACCGAGCACGTGATCCGGGACGTCGCTGGCGACTTCGTGGGCGATCTCGAGTCCTTTCGCATGGGCCCGCAAGGCCATGCCGGCGACGGTTTCATCGAGATGCGTCCGCAGCTCGAAAGGGATCGATTCCACCTCCAGTTTGCCCGCTTCGATTTTGGAAAAATCGAGGATGTCATTGATCACGACCAGCAGGTAGTCTGCCGAGACCTTGACCATCTCCAGGTATTCGCGTTGTTCATCATTCAGTTTGGTTTCCAAGGCCAGTTCGGTCATCCCGATCACCCCATTCATCGGGGTGCGGATCTCGTGGCTCATGTTCGCCAGAAACTCGCTTTTGGCACGGTTGGCGCTCTCGGCGGCCGCCATGGCCTGCTGCATTTGGACGTCAGCCCGATTGAGCGGAACCGCGTTCCACCAGATCAAGGTGGTGAACAGCACGATGCTGCCCAGGACCAGCAGGGCGAGCCCCATCACCGGATCGATCCATCCCCGATCCAGCGTGATCCAACGAAGCCAGCCGAGGACGGCCGGGATGAGAATGGCGGCGGGGAGCAGCCGCCGTGCCATCATCCCGCCGGTCCCCGGTGTCGTGAAGACCGCCATCCAGCCCTGCTCGGGACGCCCGCAAAGGATCCCCAGCGAGATCACCGCGAAGCCGATCGCCGTATTGAGTGCCATGGGAATGTACGATTCGATCCCGGTCAGCGACGTCGCCTGGTAGCTGTAGCCGATGATCGCTAGCAGCGAAATCAAGGCGGCTGTCAGGGCCAAGCATTCGGCAATGCGGAAGCGGCGGGCCACGCGGAGATCCAGCAGCAGAAGGGCCAGGCCGACGAGGAGGAAGCTGGTCGCGGTGTTTGGCGCCATCCGATTCGGGATGCCGTAGTTGTCTAATTCGGTCGGGAACAGCCAGGTGTCCGGACCGTGATCCCAATGGAGCCAATAGCCGAGCAAGCGGACCGACGCGATCACGCAGACCAAGGCGGCGGCCCCGCGGCCGATTGACCGGCGAGCTGACGAACGCTCATTCTCCTCGGGCAGCAACAACCAGAGGGCGGCCCCCGAAAGCAAGAAACCGACCGCCGTCCCACCAGGGTTCATCGCCACCATCTGGGGAAAGACCGACTTGAGCAATTCGCTATCGATCGTCCAGCCGACCAAAACCAAGGCGGCCAAACCGATCACCAAGAGGCTGGCAGCACGGGCTGCGAATCGAAAGCGACGGATCAGCAGGGGATCGTGCGAGGGATCCATCGGCAGCCTCCGGTGAAGATGAGAACCGAAGCCGAATCGAGGAAAGAAAGACCTTAATTGCTCTCTCAAGCATAGCTGATCGGGTCGGCGTTCGCCCACGAAATCAGAAATCGATCGCTTGGTGTTTGACCGGATGACCCGCGTGGCGTCGGGGAAGCCCGCGGGGCGTTCCCACCGGCTGTTACTCGATCTGGTGCAGGATGATGCGCGCCGGCAAAGCGATCCTTTGGGGACCCGCGACCGTCACCGGATCCGGCAGTATTTGGAATCGGTGCGACGTCTGGAAACGCGGCTGGAAGGGGTTCTCGCGGGCCGAGCGGCTGGCTCGCTCAGGTGGGAAACCGGCGGCGAGGATCTTGGCGGTAAAAGTCCGCCAGCAGCGCAAAAAGCTCGGGGTGGTGCCGATGCAGCGGCCGGGGACGTTCGAAAAATGCCTCCGTTGCCACGGCGAAGAACTCCGCCAAGTTGGTCGTGCCGTAGCAATCGAGGACCGGCGGGCGGCCTCGCCGGCAGTGATGCACGAGCCGCTGATAATCCCGATCGATCACGGTTTGCCAATGCCGCCGCGCTGCGTCACTGTCCAGGATCGGCATCCCATTGACGATGCGACCCCCCTGCATGTCGAGTTGATGGGCAAATTCGTGCAGGACCAAGTTGTGTCCGTCGTGATCGCGTCGACCATCCTGGAGGACCTCGTCCCAGGACAGGATCACGGGGCCGCGGTACCAGGCCTCGCCCTCACGACTTGATTCGCCTTCCAAGACGACGCCGCCTCCTAGGGACGTTTGGCTAGGGGCGACGTAGGCGTCGGGATAAACCAGGATCGATTCAACCGTCTCGAAATACTCGTCCGGGAACCCCAGGCAGAGCAGACCGATCTGCGCGGCGATGGTGACGCGCACTTCGTCGGTCATTTCCAGGGCATTGCAGCCTTCCCAGTACTTTTCGGCAACCAGGACCTGGATGTCTCCCCGCAGCTTCGCTTGCTCCGCCGAGGTCAGGCGGCGAAGGTAAGGGAGATTCTGTTCCAGGATCGCCTGCCAGGCGGTCGGAAACGGCTGGCGGTGGAGACGGCGGCGGCGCCGCCGCGCCCACCAGGAGAAGATCATCACGGCCGGGCAGGGAGAGGAATTGTCAAGCTTTGGAGGAAGACGGATCCGGCGATGCCGGACGTCGGCGGGGCGGCCGTTAGCGTTGCCAGGCCCCGCCGGCTGACCGGTAGCCTATTTGCCGGTTCACTCCGCCTTGGCAGCCGCTTTCTCATCGGCGGCCTTTTTATCGGCGGCCTTGTCACCGGC
>CAYNVI010000138.1:4821-9998 GCA_964400585.1 uncultured Pirellulaceae bacterium
AGCCTTGTCACCGGCAGCCTTGTCACCGGCAGCCTTGTCACCGGCAGCCTTGTCACCGGCAGCCTTGTCAGCGGCGGCCTTGTCAGCGGCGGCCTTGTCAGCGGCGGCCTTGTCATCGCCGGCCTTGTCATCGCCGGCCTTGTCCGCGGGAGCCTTCGGCGGTGCAGCCGCTTCGGCTTTGTCCTGTGTCTTTTTCTTCGGTTTCCCTGTGTCCTGTTTTCCGCCTTTGACGGGGAACGTCACGCCGGGGGTCAAGCCGCGATCGATCACCCAGATATTGCGATAGCGAACCGGATCGCCGTGATCCTGCAATCGCGTCGGCAGCAGCAGCGGCTCTTCCGGTTTGCCCGCTCCCGTCTTGTTTGGTAAGGCGACGTTGTTCTGAACCTTCACGCCATTCAGCCAAGATGTGACGTGGGCGTCGCGGATCTTGGTCCCGTCAGCGGCCCATCGCGGGGCGGTGAACCGGATGTCGTAGGTTTGCCAGGTCAGCGGCGGAAAGCACATGTTGAGATCGGGTTTGCGAAAGCGATAGAGCGCTCCACAACCGTTGTACAGACGATCTTGCGCGAACGAATCGAGCACCTGACATTCGTAACGGCTTTGCAGGTAAACCCCGCTGTTGCCGCGCGATTGATCGGAGGCTTGGGGCATGTAGGGCAGGCGGAACTCGACATGCAAGTCAAAGTCTTGGAACATCGGTTTGATGTCAGCCCCCTGCCTCAGCAGGCCGTCATCGGTCATTTCTGCCTTGGTGAATTGTTCGGTTCCGCTGCCATCGAACAAGACCACCGCATCGGTCGGCGGGGCCGCGTTCAACGTCGGGCTGTGCCGTTCGACACGCTCCAGACGCCCGACCTGCTTGCCTTCGCGATCCAGGATCAGGCAGTGCTCGTGCTCGACGAAGATCGCCCAAGGGCCGCCCGAGAGCACAATGAAATCGCCCGATCGACGGCCGAGGAGTTTCGTGCCTTCCGGGTCGTGTTTCGGTTGGCCTGGCAATCCGCCACGAAACTGCACCGCTTCGAATTGGTCGCTGCCCACTGGACGGACCTGTAAGCCGAGCGGCTCGTAGCTGTTGTCCCCGGTCGCGATCGGGCCCGCGTATTCGCCCAGCAGGGCATAATTGGCGTCGTCTTGCGGAGGGGCGGTCAGCGCGGGGCCCTTCTTCCCATCGGCCGCGACGGCTGCCGCGTTGGGCAACAGGATCACGCCCGATGCCAAAGCGAGGAGTACCGGAAGCGAGGATTTGGCAAACGTCAGATTCATGCGGGTCGATCCTGAGGAAGCAAACAAGGAGCAGAATGAGGGGCCGGGCGAGCGCCGCCCACTGGAGCAGCGGCACGCTTTCCAGTTCGAGAACGCCTCCTATGCTAATCGACACAACCCCCGTCAGCCACTCGCTGCCCCCCCCTTCCCGGCACCGGCCGCCGCGGTGGGGCGCCGTAGCGACGCGCTGCAGCGAGCCCATCGTCGCTTGGCCGCGCGCGGACGGCGGCGGTCGCGTGGATGACCCAAGGCTGGATCAGCGACCGCTGGCCCACTGACGGGTGGCCTCGACGATCGCACCGCACATCTGCTGCACCGTCGCCGCCTCCATCGTCAGGGCGGGAGTCACGTAGATCATGTCCTTGAAGGGACGAACCCAGACGCCCCGTTCAAGGCACGCCTCGATCAACGCTTCGCGGCGGTCGAGCTGGGCCACTTGGATGACTCCGACCGCTCCACGGCAGCGGACATCCAGCACGCCCGGAATCGTCCGGCAGGGGGCGAAACCATCCTCCAGCCACGCCTCCATGGCGACCGCTTGCGCCAGCCGCGGTTCCTGTTCGAACAGATCGAGCGACGCGTTAGCCGCGGCGCAGGCCAGCGGGTTCCCCATGAAGGTCGGTCCGTGCATCAACGCCTGCAGCGGGTCGTCCGAGTAAAACGCATCGAACACTTCCGTTGTTGCGACGGTGGCCGCCATCCCCATCGTCCCCCCCGTGAGCGCCTTGCCGAGACAGCTGATGTCGGGGACGACGTCGGCTTGCTCGCAGGCAAACATTGTTCCCGTGCGGCCGAAGCCGGTGGCGATCTCATCGGCGATCAGCAACAAGCCATAACGATCGCAGGTCGCACGCAGGATGCGGAGGGTTTCCGGAGGGTGAAACTTCATCCCCCCGGCGCCTTGAATCAGCGGTTCGATGATGACCGCAGCCAGGCTGTCGCGATGGCTCCGCACAAAGGCATCGAAGGCGTCGGCTTCGCGGCGGGTTTGCGGCAAGGGACTGGGGAACTGTTCTAACAGGAAGCCCTTGAAGTGGGCGTGCATGCTGTTGATCGGATCGCACAACGACATCGCCCCGGTCGTGTCACCATGATAGGCGTGGGCGAACGAGACCAGTTTCTGACGCCCTGCGACCCCGCGGTTCAAATGAAATTGCACCGCCATCTTCATCGCCACTTCGACGGCGACGGACCCTGAATCGCTGAAGAAAACGTGATTCAACGAGCCAGGCAGCATCCCCGCCAGCCGCTCGGCCAGCCGCGTCGCCTGGGGATGGACGATGCCGCCGTTCATCACGTGCGGCATCGTTTCCAATTGACTGCGCACCGCAGCGGCGATTGTCGGGTGGTTGTAACCGTGGCAGGCCGTCCACCAGGAGGCCAACCCGTCGATCAGGCGGCGGCCATCGGCGAGGATCAAATGCACGCCTTCGGTCGCCACCACCGGCAGCGGGGCCGCCGCCGTCTTCATCTGACAGTACGGCATCCAAAGGTGCGACGCGGGCGACGCGGCGGTCGCCTGCGCGGGATCCGCCGCCGGCGGGCGAGCGGCGGGAAGGGGGTTGAGCTTGACCATGCCCCTCAGCCTGCTCGATTAGGTGAGCGGCGTCAAACCGGGGTCGGACGCCGCCGCCGGCAAAGCAAACGGTTCCTCCAGCTCGTCCGCTTCCGCACTCTGCGCGACCGAATAATAGAGCAAGCAGGTCACCGCCAACCCGGAGGCGAGCAAGGTCCAGAGCGGTTGGTAAAGCACCCCTCCATCGGCAGTGGTGCGGATGAAGAATTCGGTGCCGGGCAGGTCCCAGCGCGCCAGCCGGTCCAGCGAAACCGAGAGGCCATTATTGGTGAAGTGGATGACCAGCCCCGGCAAAATGCTGCCGGTGCGGAGGGCGACCCAGCCGAGCAGCAGTCCCATCACCCCGGCGGCGAGCGATTGCTGGAGGACGCCGTGCGAGGCCCCGAACAAGACCGCGGTGACGACGATCGCCCGCAGCTGACCACCGTTCCGCTGCAGTCCGCTGAACAGGAAACCGCGGAAGGCGAGCTCTTCGCAAATCGCTGGAACCAACGCCATCAAGAACAGCACATGCAGCCAGGGGGCCGAACCGATCATCTCCGACAGCGGGGCGAGCGCCGCCCGGGCTTGTTCGCTGATCGGGAACATTTCGGTAATCCACTGCCCCAGGGTCACGTAGGAGGGGTGCAGCGTGAGGCCGAGGAGCAAGGCGACCGGCAAACTGCCCCAGGCCGGCAAGCGGACGCGGAAGCTATGTTTCAGCGAGGTCGTCAAGACGGTCGCCATCAGGACCGTGGGGGCAAGGATCAAACCGAGCTGAGGAACGAGCAGCAAAATCGTCAGACCACCCCAGCCACGTGGCATCTCGGTCACCGTCAGTTTTCCGAAGAAGAGCCCGACCAGGATGATCGCCCCGCAGGCGAAGGCTTGGGCGACCGAGGGAGTCGGTTGGCGGTCCCGCCAGAGGTGCTTGACCCAGGAGCGGATTTCCCACTGGTCGTTGCCCCCGAACAGGACCGCCTCGTCTTCGAATTGACGACGGGCCCAGCGGGTCGCCAGCCAGAGGCAACCGATGGTGATCCCCACGACGATCGGGAGATGAAGCAAGGCGAGACCGTATTGGCCCTCGACCAATGCCCGCACCAGCAAGAACATTCCGGTCACCGGGATCAACGCCGTTCCGCTGTGCAGCGTCGTCCCGGGCATCATCGGGAGCAGGACCAGAGGCAGCGTCAGCATCATCAGTGGCATCAAGTAATACTGTCCCTCCTTGCTGCTGCGGGCCAGGGCCGCGACCGCCAGCGCGAGGGCGCTGAACAGCGTCGAAAGGGGGAACAGCGCCACCAGCAACCACAGCATGGGGACCAGCGGGGGAGCCCCCATCGAGCCGGCCGCTCCCAAGGCGACTTGTTTCAACACGAACGTGCCGGTCATCAGCATGCTGCCGACGTTCAGCAATGCCGTGAGCGTACTGAAGGTCGTCACCGCCGCCAGTTTGCCCCACACGATTTCGCTGCGGAGGGCGGGGCTACAAAGCAACGTCTCCAGCGTCCCGCGTTCCTTCTCCCCGGCCACCAAGTCGATCGCCGGATAGAACGCGCCGGTCATCGCCCAGACCAGCATCACGAAGGGAAGCAGCTTGCTCCACATCACGGCCCCCGCACGATCGCCGCGGACCGGTTTCGGTTGTTTCACTTCGAAAGGCTGCAAGAGCTGCTGGTCGACCCCTTGGGTCTGCAGTGACCGGCGGATGACCTGATCGCGCCACGCGACCAAGACGTCGTAAAACCGCTCTCCCGCCGCCAGGCTTTCCTGCGAACGGTGGCGGAGGAGCAATTGCAGTTGGTGGGTTGGCGGGGAGGCAGTTTCCCCTGCTTCGGCAGACCCTTGCTCGCCGGCCGGTCCGACAACGGCCCCGGGCAATGGCTCTCCTCCGCGCTGCAGAAGGAAGCGGGGCGGGACGAGCAACACCGCATCGTATTTGCCCTTGTCCACGAACGCTTGGGCCCGCGCGGGGACCGCCCCTTCCAAAGCGAGTTGATCCCAGGCGTAGGTGGTCAAACGGGCGTTGCCGGCCGCTTCCGCGAAGGGCTCTGCAAACCCTTCCTGTGCCAGCAAGGCCGGGGCGTCGGGGAGGTGTTCCTGACCGACGATGCAGAGGGAGGGAACCTGCTGCTGGGTGAACTGAGCGATCTGCAGGAGCAGCATTCCGATCAGCGGATAGAGCAACAGCGGCAAGACCGCGATCGTAAAGAGCGTGCGGCGATCGCGGAGTTGATCGCGCATCTCGCGAAGGTAGATCGTGACGATGGTGCCGAGGCGTGGGCGGCTGGTCTCGGGCGCGGTCATCGAGCGGCCTCGCAGGGGCCGGAGGTTTCGTCCCTCGAGGGGC
>CAYNVI010000139.1:0-9977 GCA_964400585.1 uncultured Pirellulaceae bacterium
GTCGGGCGGCGGCGAGGCTGCGTTCCAGCTGCCGCCGCGCCCGCCGAGGCCGGCCGGCGATCGACGCCTCGATCCCCGCTTCTCGCAGCGCCTGGGCCCGATCGGCGGGAAACCCGCGAGCGATCCGCACGGCGCGACCCACGGCCTTTCGCAGCCGCCGGCGTTGGCGGATCACCGCGACGCCATTCCGCGGATCGATCGTCGCCCAGCGAAGCCGCTGGGCCGTCGCCAGCCAGGCATAGCAGGGACTGATGTACGTATTCAGATGCCCCGCTTGTTCGCACCGCCGCAGCGCCGCCTGGAGCGTCGCGATCGCTTCGTCGATCTGTTCATGATGCAGCAGGAGGATGGCATGGGCCAGCGCCGTCTGGGCATGGCTTTGCGCGTCGAAGCGCTGCATGCTGGCCTGCGCGTCGACCAGCTCCAGCGGCAACGTCTCGGGCGCGGCCCGTGCCCAGACATCCAAGCTGATCCCCGTGGCTTGGCGATCCCCGATCTCTTGGCCCAGCGTAAACATCTGTTCGGCCAGCTTGGCCGCCTCGTGCCAGCGACCGATCCGATAGAGCGCATTGGCGGCTTGGTAACGCGCCATGTTCATCTCCCACAGATCACCGGTCTGGCGAAGCAGCTCCACGGCGCGCTGCGAGGTGGCGATCGCCGCTTCGAAACGGCATTCGGCCAGTAGGACCACGCAGTGATAGTGCTGGGACTGCCCCTGCCCCCAACGATCCTCCTGCGCCCGCCGGATCGCCAACGACCGCTCCGCGTAACGGTTGGCCCGACGAAACCAGCGAAGCAAGCTCATCACCGGCCCGTGTTCGCTGTAGATCGCGGCCAGGGTCGCCGAAGGGGCAAAGCGTTCCGCTTCATTCAGCGAACGCAGGTGATTGCCCAGCGTCCACAATTTGTGCCGGCTGAACCAATAAACCCGCGACAGACGACTCAGCACCTGCATCCGTAAACTGGCGAGTTCGCTGGGCGGCGTGCGGCGGGCGATCCAGCGCTGCGGCAGCAGGCTGTGCACCACCTGGACGACGACCTGCCAGCCTAACCCCAGCAACATCGAAACGACGTTCGACGGCACCCCGATGCCGGTCATCGAGAGCGCTTTTTCATACTCGCGCGCCGCTTCGGCAAAGCGTCCCCGCTTGAATGCCAGCTCGCCGATGTGCTGTTGCAAACGCGCTTGTTCCAGGCGGTTACCGGCCAGCGGCAGGGCGGCTTGAAACGCTTCGGCGGCCTGTTCGTAGCGGCCGGCGAGAAGATGGATCTCACCGAGCCCTTCGGCGATTTCCCGGCGTGTCGACACCGCTTCCTGAGGCACCCAGCGAGCCGCGATCAGGAATTGGTCACGGGCGACCCCCAGGGCAAACCGATGCCGTGCCTGCCGGGCTGCCTCCAAGGCGGTGCGGAAGGCAGCCGGGCCGTCGCCCGCCGCATCGTAGTGGAATGCGAGGTCGAAGACGTGCTCCGCATGCGTCCCTTCCAAGTAGGCCGCCGCTTCGCGATGCAGACGCTGGCGGGTCGATCGAGCCAACGTTGCCGACAACCGCTGGTGGATTTGGTCGTGGACGAAATGGAAGGCATCCCCCGAACTCTCCCGCCACAGCAAACGTCGGCTCAAGGCTTCGGTGACAACTTCCAGGACCTCCTCGTACGAGACCTTCGCCACATGCGACAGGGTGGCCAGCTCAAACCGTTGCCCCAAGACGGCGGCCGTCGACAAGGTCTGGAGGACCGAGGGACTGAGCGTTTCCAGCTGCCGTGCCAACATCTCGGCGAATGACTCGATCCCGCGCAACGCCTCGACCAAGGAACCGTCTGCCACCCATCCCTCCGCCGTGGGCTTGACGACGCCCTTGTCGATCATCCGGTTGAAGAGCGCCGAGGCGACCGGCACCTCGCCATCGGCCACATCGAGGATGCCCTCGCAGATCGCCTCGGAAACGATTCCCGCAGAAGACTGCAGGTGCTGGACCATCGCTTCACGTGCCACCGGTTCCAGGGGGATCTCCAGCAGGTCCGCGGGCCAGGCCAGCGCGCCGCGCGAAGCCGCCGTGACCACGCCCAACAGCCGGAGCTCCGGGTCGGGCCCCGCTTTATGGTCGCCCTCCCCCCCCGCCTCACCCTCGCCGAACAAACCGCGGATCACGCTACGGGTTAAAGCGTCGGCCCCCTCCAGGTCATCGAACAGGAACGCGACGCCTCCCGCTTCGCGTGCAAAAGCGCAGACGAGTTCTTGCAAGGCAAAGACCGCCCGCTGCCCGCCAAACGCTTCGGGGCCGCTGGAGCACACCAAGGCCGGCCACCACCGTGACAACTGCGGGAACAGACCGACCAGCGTGGCGGCATGATCGCCCGCCGCGGCGGCGATCCGCTCCGCCAAAGCGCGGTCGGCAGCGCACCACTGATCGACCTTCTCCATCAGCGATTCGAAAGCTTGCAAGGGACGCAACTGGCTCTGCGACGAGCCGCTGCCGCGCAGGACCAGCATCCCTCGGGCGCTGGCTCGCAGAGCGACCTCTTCGAGCAAGGCCCGGCGCCCGCTCCGTTCGGCCCCGGTCACCAAAGCACAACGACGGCCTCCCCGGGCGGTCTGCAAAATCGCTTGCTGGAGACGATCCAGGGGAGCCTCGCGACCGACCAGACTGGCCTCGGTCGGCTGGCGACGCACATCCTGCGTTCCGATCGGAAAGCTGACGGGACGCTGCGGGTCATGGGCAGCCGCCGCGATCCGCTGTAAATCAAGACGGAGCCCCGCCGCGGTCTCATAGCGATCGCGGGGATCGCGACGCAGCAAACGGCTGACCACGTCATCGAGCGCCGGCGGGACATCGATCCCCAAGGCGCGCAACCGCGGCGGCTCCAGACAAAGTTGCTTGTCGAGGTATTCGCTGACATCCCCGGCTTCGATCGGCATCCGTGCGGCGAGCATGCCGAACAGGAGGACGCCGACCGAGTAGAGGTCCGAGGCGGGCGAGATCTCCCGCGACAGCGAGCCGCTCGATTCGGGAGAAAGGAAGGCCACATCGGCCACCGGCAAGGCAAAAAAATCTTCCTGGGAGCGAAGCGTGAAGTTCCAACTATCCCGCACCTCGACCCGCCCGGCATCATCCCGAAAGAGGGTTTCGCCGCTCAACCAACCGTGGATCTGGCCGGCTGCGTGCCAAGCCTCCAAAGACCCGGTCAGCGATAAGGCGGTCCGCAAGCTTTCCTCCAGACCGCAGGACGCCGCAAAGACCCACTCCTGGATCGCGCGGCCGCGGGGCGGAGCGATCACGCGAACCAACCGCGCATCACTTTCGTGAAAGGCCAACTGGGCCAGACTTCCCTCAGGCTGTCGCGTCTGGTAGCCGCGCCACTGACGTCGGGCCCGGGCATAGAAATCTTCCGAACTCGCAGCCGCCTCCAGCCATTCCGCTTCACCGATGCGATTCCCTGCCGGGGTCTGCACCCAACAGCTCCCCATCGCCCCGCGCATGCAGACGGGCGAAGCGGCGAGGTATCCCCATCGGTCGTGAAGCTCTGCCGGGACCTTCATCTTCTCCTCAGTCAATGATGGACGGATACGCGCATGAAGCCTACCTCATCGGGACCGAGCTGCAGCCTGCCGGAGAAGCGATCTTTTTTGCTTCTTTATCGTGGGGAATGCACCTCCCTTTGCAGGGTGACGCCGCGTGTGCCAAAGGAGCGACCGGCCCGCCGGTTTGTCGACGATCGTGCCCCGCCGAGGTGCGATTCTGAGGTTTGGGAAGAGGCTCGCGGCCCCCGCCCGCCGGGGTCCCCGGCGGCCGCCGCTTACCCGATCCCACCAACGCTCCCGATCGCCCCAACCGGCCGAAACGCCCGGACCAGGGGGCCTTGATCGCCACGCCTGTTTTGCTTGACATCCCGCTGACGAACGGGATATTGCGTTCCGCTTGATCACTGGGTTCGCATGTGCAGCGCTGGGGCGGAAGCGCAGCATGCGAACGCCGAACGTGCAATCTCACACCAACCCGGGGGCACTGATGAATTCTCTTCCACCCACCCGTTCCAGCACCTCTCGTCCTCCGCTTCGCCGCGTCCCGGCGTCCGACGATCCGGCGGCGCCGTCGCTGATCCGTTCGTTGCATCAATTGCTGGACGACGTCCAACGCGGGCTGAGCGATCGGCGATGCCATCCCCCGGCGATCGCGGCCGCCATCGACCGACTCTTTCAAGGGCTCTCGCTGCTTCGCCAGGCTTCGCCCCCCAAGACCTGGAACCGGCTGATCGAAACGGGGCGGGCGCACCCGATCATCGAGCTCCTGCACGAAGACCCCTTCACCGGGCGGGCCTACCACAAGCCGCGCGGTTACGCCGGCGATGCCGTGATGATGGATTACATCTACGCTCGCGAAGAAACTTGGCCGCCTCCCCCCGCGAGTCCGCTGGGGGCCGCGATCTTTGACTACACCACCGCGGCGCCCGCCTCGGCCGGGGTCCGCGAACGGCGTAGTTACATCGCCGATCTGCTCGACCGCTTCAGCTGCGGACGCGTCGCCCCCGACGTGCTGGCCGTCGCTGCCGGCCATCTTCGGGAAGCGAGTCTCTCCACCGCCCTCCGCCGCGGACGCTTTGGCCGCTTCCTGGCCCTGGACGCCGACAGCGAAAGCCTCGCGGAAATCGAGCAGCAATATGCCGGCTATGGAGTGGAGCCGGTGGCAGCCAACATTCGCCGGCTGCTCACCGGCCGATTGCAGCTGGGCAATTTCGATCTGATCTACAGCACCGGCCTGTACGACTACCTGGCGGCGACCTCCGGGCAACGCTTGACCGCGAACCTCTTCCACCAACTCCGTCCGGGCGGTCGCCTGGTGATCGCGAACTTCCTGCCACAGATCCCGGACGTGGGCTACATGGAAATGTTTATGGACTGGCACCTCGTCTATCGCGATCGCCGAGAATTGCTGGGATTGGCCGCCAAAATCGAGCCGGCAGCACTGGCTGAAATCCGCATCGTGGCCGAACCCAACGACAATGTCGCGATCCTGGAACTCGCCAAACGCAGGGGCAGCGACCGCACGTGGTGAGCTCGGCGCAGCCCGCCTGCGGCCTGCGGCGGGGCAGCGAAGCCGTCTGCTTACGAAACGGAGCTGGACGGGAGGGCCGGAATCGGCTCGGTAGCGCCCCGTGTCATCGGCAGGAACTCGGAATCTTCCGTCTCCGGCGAATCCTGCATCGCGTCTTTGATCTGTGCGAAGTCTTCTTGCAGATGCAAGAACGCTTCCACCATGCGGGGATCGAAGTGAGTGCCCGCACTCTCCCGGATGATCTGCACTGCCTCGTCATGCGGGTAAGCCTGTTTGTAGACCCGCTGGCTGGTCAGGGCGTCATAGACGTCGGCCACCGCGACGATCCGGCCGCACAAGGGGATCGCTTCGCCCGCTAAGCCATGGGGATAGCCGGTCCCGTCCCAGCGTTCATGATGCGTCATCGCGATCTCGCAAGCCATCTTCAGAAAGACCGCTTCCGGATGGGCGTCGGCGACCGCCTGCAGCGTTTGCCCCCCGATCGCCGCATGTTCGGTCATGATCGCAAATTCAGCGGCGCTCAGACGCCCCGGCTTGAGCAGGATGCGATCGGGGATCCCGACTTTGCCAATATCGTGCAGCGGGCTGGTCTCGTAGATCGACTGGATGTACATCCCGTCGATCGTTTGCTCGAATTCAGGCCAGCTGGAAAGTTCCGTCGCCAGCATCCGGCAGTATTCCCGGATCCGTTCCAAGTGGCTGCCGGTTTCGTTGTCCCGGCTGTCGGCCAGTTTGGCCAACGCAAAGATCATCAGATCGCGGCTTTCCAGCAGCAACAGTCGCTCTCCGGCACGGATCCGCATCTCCAATTCACGCGGATGGAACGGCTTGGTGATGTAGTCGTCGGCCCCGGCATCGAGCCCTTCGACGACGCTGGACGTTCCGCTCCGACTGGTCAACAGGATCAAGTAGGTGTAGCCACACCAACTGCGACGACGGATTTCTCGACAGAGATCGATCCCGTCCATCTGGGGCATTTCAATGTCGGAAATCACGATGCGAAAGCGGCCGGTCCGCACCTCGCGCAAGGCTTCGACCCCATTGCGAGCCACCACCGAAGCGTAGCCGCATTGGGCCAGCGCAAAGCAGAGCGTCTCGGCGGCGATCGGATCGTCGTCGACGACCAGGATGTCGGTCGTGGGAGTCGACGTGTTCATGCGGAGGCAGGGTTCCCCACGGCACACGAGGCATCGCATTCGGCCGCCCAGGCGGACTGCAGCGCGCGGTGCGCGTCGCGGAATTCCTCCACCAGCGCCAGTAGCTCGGCGGTCGACGCGGTGGTCGCTCGCTGTTCCAGCTTCGCCGCACAGTCCGCCACGCAAGGAGCCGCCATCGTTTGGGCCGCCCCTTTTTGACGATGTGCACAGCTGGCAATCGCCTCCGCATCTCCTAGCCGGACGGTCGATTCCAACAGGTCGCAGACCTCCGGTGCCGCGGCGACGAATTTGCCCAGCATCCGGTGCATCATCTCGACGTTGCCCATCATCCGTTCGAGCAGCTCATCCCGCTGAAATGGGGAAGGTCGGTGCGTGGTCATGCGACGGTCTCCCGGAGGGATTGGCGGAACGTCTTCCAGCGAAGCCTCGGGCAACGCAGAAGTGGATTGAAGAAAGCCTAGCTTTTCCTCGGGCAGCCTCGAAGATTTTCACGAAATTTCCCTCCGGGCAACGCCCGCACTTCCTGCCGCCCCCAAACATCCCCCCCTGCAAACCACTCCGCGAAACCCTGTTTTTTTTGGGGGGGACGGTGACGGGGATCGATCCTCGTGGGTCCGCCCAGAGGGTCAGCGGATTTCCGGCTCCGCCAACCGTGGTGTTTCCCCTGGGGTGAGCGATGTTCCTGCGTAGCGACGGTGGCGGCGGCCGCCGATCGCCCGCCGCAGGGGGCTCAAGGGAGCCGGATCGAGATGGAGCGTCCGCCCGCTGAGCAACTCGGCCACCAGCTTGCCCGTCACCGGGGCCAGCGTCAGCCCCAACATATTGTGCCCGGTCGCCAGGCAGACGTTGGGCCGTGCCGGCGTCGTGCCGATGATCGGGCAGCCATCGGTGGTCATCGCCCGCCACCCGAACCAGCGTTCCGGTTCGCCCGCGGGCAGCGGATCCCGCAGGTAGCGGCCGGCGGCATCCCGCAAAATCTGCAGCCGGCGTTCGCCGATCGATTCGTCATAACCGGCAAACTCCATCGTGCTCCCCAACCGAACACACGATTGCATCGGGGTGAGGACAACCTTGTGGTCGTGAAAGATCACGGGCCGCTGGGGGCCTGTCCCCGCTTGGGGGACCGTCAAGGAATAGCCCTTGCCCGGCTGCACCGGGATGGAACAGCCCAATTGGGTGCTCCAGCGGGGCGCCAAGGCCCCGGTGGCGACGACGAACGCCTCGGCCCGCAACTCCTCCCCCTCCGCCGTTCGCACGGCGGCGGCGGGGCCCGCGGGGCCGAGAAAATCGGTGACCGTCACGCCTTCGCGAAAGACCACGCCGCGCCGCTCGCAGGCGGCCCGCCAACTCGCCGTCAGCCGATCGGGACGCAGATGGCTATCCTGCGGGTAGAACCATCCGCCGGGCAAGCCGTCGACCAGCCCCGGCTCGAAGGCGGTCAACGCTGCGCCCTCCAAACGTTCGGCCGCGACCCCGAAGTCGCGCTGCAGCTGCTGATCGATCGCCGCGTACTCCGCGAACGACGACCGCTGATAAAACGCATACAGGCAGCCGTGATGTTGCCACTCGCAGACGATCTCATCCCGGTTCAAAAGCGTCTCGTAAAGCTCGGCGGTCGACTGCAACAGCCCGGCCAGCACGCGGGCCGAGGCGGCGGTTTGGGCCGGCCGGCAGCGGAGGGCGAATTGCAGCAGCCATTTCCATAGGCCGAAATCGACCCGCGGTTTGATGGAAAACGGGGAATTCGGACGCAGCATCGCCCCGAGTGTCGCAGCGACCGCCCCCGGCGCATTGAGCGGCAGCACGTGGGACAAGGCCAGCAGGCCGCAATTGCCGTGTGAACAGGCCGCCCCCGTGCGGTCCCGCTCGAGCACCGTCACATCCCACCCGGCATCGTTCAGGTAGGCCGCGGACGCCGTCCCGATCAGGCCCCCTCCGACCACCACGACGCGCCGCTGCGTCATCCCAGCATCTCCGCAGTCGAGGCGACCGCCGGTGCCCGCGGCATCCCGAACCGGAAGGGGTCGGCGGGATCGAACAGGATGGTGGTCTCCGCGGTGATGAACGCGCGGCCGGTGACCGACGGGATCAACGCGTCCCCCTCCCGGCGAAAAGAGGCGGTGAAGGTCTCCCCGGCGATCCCCTGGATCTCGATCGTCTCCCCTTCGGCCAATGCCCCCTCAGCGGCCAGGCAAGCGACCTTGGCACTCGATCCGGTCCCGCAGGGCGAACGATCGTAAGCCATTCCCGGGCAGAGGACGAAATTGCGATAGCGGCTCGGCGCGCCTTCCTCCTGCGTGACCAGTTCGATGTGGTCGATCGGTTCGCCGTGCGCTCCGGTCAGCCCGGCCGCGTCCAAAGTCGCCCGCATCAGCGAAGTGACTTCGGTCAAGCGGTGGATGCGGCCGGGCTCGATCAGCTGCCCATGATCCGAGACCAGAAAAAACCAGTTGCCTCCCCAAGCGATGTCGCCGTAAAGCGAGCCTTCGCCCGGGACGTCCAAACGCACCGCCGCACGGTAACGATAACTCGGCACGTTTTCAAAACAGATCTGTCCATCGTCCGCCAAGGTCGCCTGGACACGTCCGGCGGGCGTTTCAAAGTGATGCACGCCCGGTCCCAAATCGCCCTGGTGTGCCAAGGTGGCGACGACGCCGATCAAGCCATGGCCACACATCGGCAGGTAGCCGACGTTGTTAAAGAACAACAGCCCGGCGTGGCACTCGGCCGACTCCGCCGGAACCACCGCGGCCCCGACCAAGACGTCGCTCCCCCGCGGCTCGTCGATCAACGCCGTCCGCACCCAATCGTGTTCCCGACGCAGCGCATCGCGACGTTCGATGATCGTCTTGCCGGGCAAAGCCGGCAACCCTGCCATCACGACGCGGGTCGGTTCGCCCGCGGTATGCGAATCGATCACTCGAATGGGCTGCGGCTCTCGCCTGCGGCTTCCCATCGTCCCCCCCTTCCTGATCTGCGGGAAGGTCGCGACGCGACCTTTCTCCCCTGGCGGAAACCTACGGCTTAATCAAACTTCTTGACGCGGAGGTTTTTGAAGAACACTTTGCTGCCGGGATCGTGCGCCTGGAGGGCGAAGGTCCCCTGGTCGAGCCGCCGTTCAAAGCCCTTGCTGGCAGGCTGCTTGCCCGGCGGTTCGGTATAGTCGACCAACGTTTCCCCGTTCACTTTCAACACGATGCGGCGGCCCCGGACGATGATCTCCTGGGTGTACCATTCGTTGTCCTTGACCGGCGGGTTGGCGACATTCTCCACGGCGTACAGGCTGCTGGTCTTCTTGGGATCGCGATGCGTGATATTGACCTGGCACTCGTAACCGTACTTCGGCCAGCCGCTCTCCTGGTACCGCGTGTGGAAATAGATGCCGGCATTGCTGCCCGGCGTCGTCATCACGTCGGCCTTGAAATGGAAGTCTTCAAAGGGGGCGAGCTCGCCGACATAGAAGAGGTGACTGCGCTGCCCTTGGCAGACGATCTTGCCGTCTTCGATGGCCCAACTTTCAGGGTTCTCATTGATCTTCCAACCGTCCAGTGTCTCTCCATTGAACAGGCTGACGAAACCGGTTTCCTCTTCCGCCCTGAGGAGACTTGGCACGCAGGTCAACAGGGCGAAACCGCAAGCCGGCAAAAGCATCGCAACACGCATCGGATGGGTCTTCCAAAAAAGGGAAAGGGTCGGTGGGAAGGGGTCGGTGTGTATCGATCATTTGAGCGGTTTCGGCGCTAGCCGCCGGCTCGTCAACGAAAGG
>CAYNVI010000140.1:0-9973 GCA_964400585.1 uncultured Pirellulaceae bacterium
TCGCGCCGGCCGAGCCGCCGGAGTTCGCCGGGCTGAGACGAAGCCGTCCAGGGACCGCAGGGTCGTTGAACGCCGCGTCGTCGTCGCCCCGTTCCCGACCAGCCGTTCCGTCGCGGCAAACTTTGCCGCCGCCGGTCCAGGCTGCGCCGGTCGAGTCCTTGCCGGCGGCAGCGGGATGGGGGCTTTGGCAGCGCCGTCCCCCGGCCCCGCATGTGGTGCTTCGGCCGCATCGTCGGCCGAGCTTTCCCGCCGCCGACCCGCGGGCGGCATCGGCAGTTCCCCCCCGCCCGACTCACCCGCATCACCTGCCTCCCGAGCACGTGACGGGGGCCCGCCCGGCGATCCAGGAAGCGGCCACGCGGTATCGCCGGAAAGTGCCGTATTCTTACGGCTATTTCGGAGCCCAGGCGCAGCGGCACTGGTCGCTTCACCACGGCCACCAGCAGGACCGGATCGAATGGGTGTTGCGTTGACCCGTCGTCACGACTTGTCATCTCGGGCGGGAGCGTGTTCTCGGGCCGGAGCGGGGACGACGGTTTTACGATAGGTGGGGGAGCAAGCTAGACTGGGGGATTGAGAGATTTTCCGCCCTTTTGACGAGCTGACTTGATGGCTTTCCCTTCCCCACGACGTGAACCGCTGCCCGAACCTTCGCTGACGCCGGAACGAGGCTGGCACTGTTCCCACTTTTGCTACCGTTTCCGCCGCGGCGAGATCGGACGGATGGGACCGCAAGCGGTCCAGGCAGGACGCACCGCTTTCCAGGCGGCGCTCGACCCCGGCGGCGAAAATGCCCCGGAACGGTTGCAGGGGTACATCACCAGCGGGCACAAGGCCGATTTCATCGTGATGCTGATGGACCCCGATCCGTTGAAGATCGATGCGGTGCATCAGAACTTGCTGGCCGGTCCGTTGGGAGCGGCCTTGGAGACCACTTGGTCGTTCGTCTCGGTCAGCGAGATCAGCGAGTACGTGCCGAGCGTCGAACAGTACCGCGAACGGTTGCTGGCCGAAGGGGCCGATCCCGAGGCGGCGGAAACGGTCGCCAAGGTCAACGCCTATGAAAAGCGTCTGCCGATGATGAATCAGCAGCGGCTTTCGCCCGAGTTTCCCGACATGCCGGCCGCTTGCTTCTACCCGATGAACAAAAGTCGCGTGGTGGGTGCCAATTGGTTCACCGAACCTTTCTCGGCCCGCAACGCCTTGATGGCCGACCATGCCCGCAGCGGAATCGCCTTTGCCGGTCGGGTCAGCCAACTGATCACCGTCGGGGTCGGGCTGGACGACTGGGAATGGATGGTCACCCTGTGGGCTCGAAATCCGCAGTACTTGAAGGACATCGTCTACAAGATGCGGTTTGACGAAGCGAGCGCCAAATATGCCGAGTTCGGCCCGTTCTTTACGGGCTACCAGGCCACCGCCCAGCAGATCCTTGATCACTGCCGGGTGGCCTAGAATCGCGCCGGTCGACAGAATGGAGATCGGTCCCTTTTCCCTCCCGTCCCTTTGATTGGAACCTTGCAAGCTGCATGTCTGTCCTGCTGCAAATTCGTGATGCTCACAAACGTTATGGCGAACAAATGCTGCTCGACGGGGCCGAAGCGACCATCGGGGACGATGTGAAAGTCGGCTTTGTCGGGCGGAATGGGGCGGGCAAGTCGACCTTGCTGCGGGTGCTGCTCGGCGAGGAGGAACTCGACGCCGGCGAAGTCGTCCGCCATCCCAGCTTGCGGATCGGCTACCTCCGTCAGCACGACCCCTTCGAGCCGGGAGAATCGGCCCTCGATTTCCTGATGCGTGACAGCGGCCAGCCCGACTGGCGGTGCGGGGCGGTGGCCGGCCAGTTCGAATTGAAAGGGGCCTACCTCGAAGGGCCGGTCAAGGAACTTTCGGGCGGTTGGCAGACCCGGGTCAAGTTGGCGGCGCTATTGCTGCATGATCCGAATTTGCTGTTGCTGGACGAGCCGACGAACTTTCTGGACCTGCGGACCCAGATCCTGCTGGAGCATTTCCTCCGCTCGTTCAAACAGGCTTGCTTGATCGTCTCGCACGATCGAGCGTTTCTCAAAGCGACCTGCAGCCACACGCTGGAACTGAGCCGGGGGCGGCTGACGATGTTTTCGGGCAAGATCGATGCCTTCATCGAGCACCAGGAGGAACGCCGCGAACATGACTTGCGGGTCAATGCCACGGTGATCGCCAAGCAAAAACAGCTGCAGAAGTTCATCGAGAAAAACCGCGCCAACGCCAGCACCGCCAGCCAAGCCCGCTCCAAAAGCAAGCAGCTCGAGCGTCTGCAGGTGCAGGAGATCGAGACCGAAGAACCGACGGTGCACATCCGGCCGCCACAGGTCGATCCGCGTCAAGGTCCTGCGGTCCGCTGCCTGGAGGTGGCGATCGGCTATCCCGATCACCAGGTGGCCGATGAGATCGGGCTCGAGATCGAACATGGGGAACGGGCGGCGATCGTGGGAGATAACGGGCAGGGAAAGACGACGCTGCTGCGGACCTTGGTCGGCTCGCTCGATCCGCTGCAAGGACGGATCAAATGGGGACACCACTGCCGCATCGGGGTCTATGCCCAGCACGTCTATTCCACCTTGCCCGAAGACCAGACCGTCTACGAATACCTCGAATACCAATCGGAACCCGATACGACGACGCAGGAAATCTTGGCCGTCGCCGGCGCCCTGCTGTTCCGTGATGAGCACGTCCGCAAGAAAGTCCGGGTCCTCTCCGGGGGCGAACGCGCGCGGTTATGCCTCGCCGGGATCCTGCTCGGTTCTTACAACATCCTGGTCCTCGACGAACCGGGGAACCACCTGGATGTGGAAACCGTCGAAGCGCTCTCCAACGCGCTGCTGGAGTACAAAGGGACGGTCATCTTTACCAGTCACGACCGCTACTTCATGAAAAAGGTCGCCTCCACGATCATCGAAGTTCGCGATGGAGCGGCCAAGAATTATCTCGGCGATTACGATGCTTACCTGTATGCGATGAATCAGGAGATCGACGAGGGCGAACGCCAGCGGAACGCCGGGAAATCGTCGGCCGGCAGCAAGCCGAAAGCAAAGTCAGGAAGCGGGACGTCCACCGAGGTCCGCGACGAACGGAAGGTGCGGAAGGAGATCAAGAACCTGGAACGCAAGATCGCTCGTCTCGATGAAGACAAGAAGGCGGTTGAGGCGCGACTGCTGCAGGAAACCGATCCCCAGGAGGCGGTCCGGCTCCACGACGAAATGAGCGCGATCGGCGAGGAATTGACCGCGGCCGAAGAACGCTGGATCGAGCTGAATCCTTTCTGAAAAATTCGCTTCCGGCCGGGCCGCGGTGGCTCGTCAGCCCGTTTCCCTCTCAGGCCGGTTCCCTGCAAATCAGGGCTTTGCGAAGTACGGGTGCAGCGAGGCGACGCGGAGGCGGCCGATTCGCGGGGCCAGCGAAGTGAGCGCTCGATCGACAATCTCCGCCTCGGCCAGGCTCTGGAGATTCTCGTCACGGGGCAGCGGACAAGCCTTCACCAAGACCAATTCATCGGCCTGCAAGCGGATCAGCAGGTGGGCGGCGATCGCATCGCTGGTGGTGTCCCAGGAAGGCGGCAGTTGCGGTTCGATGCCGGGCTGAAAAAAACTGTCGACCGCCAATAACGTCGGGGGCTGCCGGCCCCTGGCCGCTGCATAACGCTGGAAGCCTTCCGGGCTGGCGACGGTCGACCATTCCGGGAAGAGTTCCGCCGCGATTTCAAAGCTGGCCCTAAGCATCCGCACGCACCGCCAATGCATCGCTTCCGGGTCGAGCGGGTGGATCGCGGCGAGACGCCGCATCGCATCGATCGCTTCGCCCCCCCCGACGATGATGCTGGTCCGTTCGGCGTCCTCCTGCTTCGTCAGCCAATCGTCGAGGGCGGCCGGCCAGCGGTCCCGTTTCAAGAGGCTGCCACCCAGCTTGATTACGCGGTGCTTCGTCATCGGAATGATCGCAGGGAGAAACGCGCTCCTGGAAACGCAGAGGAATAAGCTGAGGAAGGGGGGGCGTCAAACACCGGGGGGCGGCGGTCGCTAACCTGTCCCCCGCTCGGCGGCGGCACGCAGGTAGGCGACGGCAAAGGCGGGTGCGACCCGGCTGAGTGCCGATGCGGACGTCGCGCTGGCCGCCTGTCGCGGGGCTGGGGCGGAGGTCTCGAGAACGAAGGCGGGCAATAATTCGGCAAGATCAAGCAAGGGCGGGGCCTGTGGAGAGACCTGGTCGCGAACCGCAGGATGCCGCAGCATCACCGCCCCGTGTCCTCCCGCGATCCATTGCTGGGCGGCAGGAGCGACCTGTTGAGCGGCCGCGAGGAGCGTGGAGGTGAGCCGTTGCACGCAAGCCTCGGCGGCCAGCACCGCCTGCCGGTTGCCGAAGCGGCGATGGTCGAGACCGACCATCTTGGCCATCCGGCCGCGGGCAGCGTCGCGCGTGCGGGGACGACCGTCCGCGGTTTGCCGGTCGTCGGTCTCTTCGCCGATCATCCCGGTCAGCAACGCACAGTCGTCGGTCGTGGCAAAGACTTCCTTCATCACCGGCACCGTCTGGTCATCGACCGGCAGGGCGTCGACGACGGCACAGAGCGGCGTGCGCCCGATCCCCTGATAGACCAGTTCGCGATTTACCAGTCGATCGAAATCATGCTGCGAGGACGTGGCGACGCGGCCGGGGAAGAGCCGGGTCAGATCGGTGGTCGTCGAGCCGATATCGATCAACAGCGTTTCGCGATCGATTTGGGAAGCGACCAACTGGGCGAGGGCGTGCCAGTTGGAAGCGGCCAGCAGGTCGGGGCAGGCGGAGGCTTGGGCGGCCGAGCGAAAACAACCGTCGACCGCATAATAGGCGGTAGGGGGAGGATCGCCGTGCTGGGCGGCGACCGCCGTTTCGGTCGCTGCGACGATCTGGCGGACCCCCGTGGCGGCATCCGGAAAGCAGTCGGCCAACTCGCCGGTCATCGTCACCGCGAATCGTCGGGCCCGGGGAAACGAGGCCAACGATTCGAGGAGCGCGTCGGCGAGCCGTTCGGGATGTCGCCATAACGCGAATCCGACCGTCCGTTGGCTTCCCTGCAGGTCGGCGAATTTGAGATGCGCTCCGCCGATATCGAGCCCCAGCCAGGCCGCCTTATCGCTCATCGACCGGCTCGCCGTCGACCCAGACCTGGCCATCGGCACTCCAACGCACTGCCTCTTCGCCCACGCAGCAACGTACCGGACCGTCCCCCTGCCCCAGCAACCGCTCGGCCAGATTGCCCTCGACCATTTTGCGGAGTCCCACGTACGAGGTCGTCAACCGGGCGTTGATCTCGATCACCTTATCGTCGGCAGGGGTATCGGCGAGGATCAGATCAAGGCCGACAAAACCCCGGGCAAAGGGGGGCATGGCGGCGAGCGCGTAGGAAGCCAGCGAGGTGACGCGTTGTTGGGCACGATCGGGCAACGGCCCTCGCCCGCCCGCATACGCACACGATTTTTGTTTGATCTGTTGCCCGACGGCGGGCAGCAGCGTCATCTGGCCCCCATTGACGATGACGCCTACCGAGACCGGCTCGCCCTCGCACCAGGCCTGCAAGATCGAACGATCGGTCAGTTCCCGCAGGGCGTCGGCCAAAGTATCAAACGTCTGAATCCGGTCCGTGCCGCAACCGTCGCGCGGTTTCACTACCCACCGCTTTGCCTGCTCGCCCGGCGCGGGGAGATTCGTGGCGGAGAAGGTGGCCGGATGGGGAACTTGATGGGTGTTGAACAGGCGGGCAGTTTCCCATTTGTCTCCGGCGACACGCAGGAAATCACCACTCGACATCACCACGTCGACCCCACTGGCCCGGAGCATCGCGACCGCCTGCGCGAGGATCCCATCCTGTTCCGGGGCGATGATGATCGCCGCATCGCAATCCTGGGCGATCGAGACCCATTGGGGCCAGAGCGGTTGCCCTTGGTCGATCGCGATCGGAGCGACCGCGTCGGGCAGCGGCAGTTCGAACTGGGGGTCGACCGGCACCGCGACCTCTCCCAATTCGGCCAGGTCGGTTGCCAGCGAACGCAGCATCGCGACCCCTTCGTGACGTAGCGAGCGGGCGATTGAACCGATCGGCCGCTGCCCAAAGCCACCGCCGCAGACAAATTCGCCGACAAAAGTACGCATGATTTGACAACAAGCCCTCAGCCCGCAGGCCACAGGAAGGAACAACGGGTAGGAGCAGGCAGGGAGGCGCGGCGCGCGAACGAGCGTTCGAGCTGCGGAACGTCGCGCCAGGGCTGGCTTAGGTGGGGCACGCGCCTGGCCGAGGGCGGTGGGAAAGACGGCGGCTGGGGAACGCCTTTAAAAAATCCCTAACTGGTCGCGGGCATCGTCGGTCATGCAGTCGGGCGTCCACGCCGGTTCCATCACGACTTTGACTTCCGCCTCGTCGACTTCGTCGAGTTCTTCGGCCGCCGACTTGGTGCCGGCGACGAGTTGCGGGCCGGCCGGACACATCGGGCTGGTCATCGTCATTTCGATCTTCACATCGTGATGCCCATTCTCTTTGGGCTCCCCGACGTCGACCACGTAGATCAGCCCGAGGTCGACGATGTTGACATACAGTTCCGGGTCGATCACCTGCTTCAAGGATTCCCGGACCTTATCTTCGCTGAGCGGCATTATCGTTTACTCGTATTCTCGAACTTGACGGGCGATCGACCGACCGAGGGCTTCTCGGACACTTTCAATCGTAATGCGGTCGAAGATCTGCTGGAAGAACCCGGTCACGATCATCCGCACCGCTTCTTTGCGGGTGTAGCCGCGGCAGAGGGCATAGAAAATCTGTTCCTCGTCCACCTTGGAGGTGGTGCTGCCGTGGGTGCAGCGAACGTCATCGGCTTCGATTTCCAAACCGGGGATCGAATCGGCCCGGGCGCGTGCCGACAACACCAGGTTGTCGTTGCGTTGGTAGCCGTCGGTCTTTTGGGCCTGCTTGTCGACTTTGATCATCCCTCGCCAGACCGTCCGGCTGGCGTCTTGCTGGGCCGCCTTGTAGAGGAAGTCGCTTTGGCAGTGGGGGGCCACATGATGTTGTTGGGTGTGGTAGGCCATGTGCTGACGGCCTTCGGTGAACATCACGCCGTTGACTTGGCTGCTGGCCCCTTCGCCGGTCAATTCGACCGTCTGGTTGACCTTGGCGAAGCCCGATCCCATCGCCGCGATCGTCCATTGCAGCGAGGCGTCTTTGGCAACGCGGGCTTTCTGATGGGCAAAGTGGAACGCCTTGTAACCCCATTCCTGCAGGTCGACATACCGGAGGTGCGAACCCGCTTCCTGAATCAGTTCGACCGCCCCCATGTGGAGGCCGCCCGCGGCGCTGTGAGGGCTGTTGGCTTCGTGCAGGACGGTCGCCTCGGCGCCTTCGTCCAGGATGATCAGCGTGTGTCCCAAATCGGTACCGCCATCGTGCATCAACGAGGCGATATGAAGCGGTTCGCGGACGCACACCCCTTTGGGGACATACAGCAGCTGCCCGCCCGACCAAAAGCTGGCGTGCAGGGCGGCGAATTTGTCGTAACTGGGATCGAAGGCGGTGAACAGGTACTTGCGAACCAGTTCCGGATGCTCGCTGGCGAGCCTTTCGAGGCTGCCGAAGATCACCCCCTGTTCCGCCAAGGAAGCCTTCAGCGAGTCCCGCCGGAAATGGCTGTCGAGCGTGTCGATCTCGCCTCCCAGGTCGACCCCTTCGCTCAATTGCGGCGGAACGTCGAGCGGTTCGGTGGGAGCCAGCGGGAGACGGAACTTGTTCAGCCGAAAGAGACGCAGGTCGCTGCGAATCCATTCCTCGCTACGGCGAAGCGGCCAATCCATCGCTTCGCATTGCTGCCAGGCTTCGCGCCGCATCGCGGTCAGCCAAGCGGGTTCCTGGCGGCTGGCGAGGAATGCGTCGAACCCGGCCGTATCGAAGGAGACGGCGGTGTCGGAGGTGGTTGAGGACATGGTCGTGTCGAGGGAATCAAGAGATCGGGGTGGGGAAACGTGCGAGCGAGGGCCAGCAGGACCGTTCAGAAACCGCTTTCAGCTCCCTCGCCCTTTTCCGGAAAGGGAGCTGGGCGAAGGGCTTGGGCAAAGCCGCCCGTATTTCTGAACGATTCCTTACCCCACGCTCCCTTCCATCTGCAGCTGAATCAGACGGTTCATCTCGACGGCGTACTCCATCGGAAGTTCCTTCACCAACGGCTCGATAAAGCCGTTGACGATCATCGTGCTCGCTTCCGATTCGGAAAGCCCGCGGCTGGTGAGGTAGAAGAGTTGCTCTTCCCCGATTCGTGACACGCTGGCTTCGTGACCGATTTCGGCATCTTGCTCGGCCACTTCGATATACGGGTAGGTGTCGCTGCGGCTTTGCTCATCCAAGATCAAGGCGTCGCAGACGACGTTATTCTTGCTGTGAGAAGCCCCAGGCGAGACGTGCACGAGGCCTCGGTAGCTGCTGCGGCCACCGTTCTTGCTGATGCTCTTGCTGATGATCTGCCCCGACGTGTCGGGGGCATCGTGCACCAGTTTGGCACCTGCGTCCTGGTGTTGGCCGGCGCTGGAGAACGCGATCGAGAGGATTTCGCCGCGGGCTCCCGGTTCCATCATGTGGACGGCGGGGTACTTCATCGTCAGCTTGCTGCCGAGGTTGCCGTCGACCCATTCCATTGTGGCGTCCTGGTACGCGTAGGCTCGCTTGGTGACCAGGTTGTAGATGTTGTTCGCCCAGTTTTGGATCGTCGTGTACCGGCAGCGAGCATTCTTCTTGACCAACACTTCGACGACCGCGCTGTGGAGGCTTTCGGTCGTATACATCGGCGCGGTGCAGCCTTCGACGTAGTGGACGCTGGCCCCTTCGTCGACGATGATCAGGGTCCGCTCGAACTGCCCCATGCTTTCGGCGTTGATCCGGAAGTACGCCTGCAGCGGGAATTCGACCTGCACGCCGGGTGGCACGTAGATGAACGAGCCTCCCGACCAGACCGCGCTATTGAGCGCGGCGAACTTGTTGTCATCGGGCGGGATGACTTTGCCGAAGTACTCACGCAGCAATTCGGGATGCTCCCGCACCGCCGTATCGGTGTCGGTGAAGAGCACGCCCTGGGCGGAGAGGTCTTCCTTCAGCGACCCATAGACGACTTCGCTCTCGAACTGGGCTTTGACCCCGGCGAGGAATTTCTTTTCCGCCTCGGGGATTCCCAGCCGATCAAACGTGTTTTTGATTTCATCCGGGACATCATCCCAGCTGCGACCCTGATGATCGGTCGGCTTCAGGTAGTAATAGATGTCCTGGAAATCGATGTCGATGTTGCCGCCCCACTTCGGCATCGGCCGTTCCTGGAACTTCTTGAGGGCGGTCAAGCGGAACTCGCGCATCCAGTCCGGCTCATCCTTGATGTCCGAAATCTGGTGAACGACCTGCTCATTGATCCCCTTCTTCGCCTTGAAGATGCCGGTTGTTTCGGTGCGGAAATCATACTTATTGATTTCGCCGAAATCTTCTTTCTGTTCGCGGACGTCGGTAGCCATATCGAATGCCTTTCGGGAAGGGCAGTGAAATCAAAAAAAATAGGGGGCAAGTAGAACCCTTGCCGGTGTTCGCCGCGGCCCTGTTTTGGCCACGGCAATCGGGAAGGCGCAGACCTGGGTCAGACGCCGGCTTCGGCCTCTTCGGCCAGCATTTCACGGTTCTTCTCGGCCGCCTCGGGGTAAGCTTTCCGGATCCGCTCATACCCGTCGCGATGCAGTTCCGCGGCCAATTCTTTCCCGCCCGTCTCGACCAGGCGGCCGCCGAGCATCACGTGCGTGAATTCCGGCGGATTGTGTTCGAGCAATTTATCGTGGTGCGTGATGATCAGCAGGCCCATTTTTTCCCGGCCGCCGATCTCGGCGATCGATTCGCTGGCGAGCCGCACGGCATCGGCGTCGAGCCCACTATCGGTTTCGTCGAGGA
>CAYNVI010000141.1:0-592 GCA_964400585.1 uncultured Pirellulaceae bacterium
CGATCTGTGCCAAGATGTTGTCGATCGTTCCGCTGTTGGCGGGAGGCGGGTTATTCGAGACCGGGGCGGGGGGATCCGCGCCAAAGCATGTCCAGCAATTCGTCCGCGAAGGCCACCTCCGCTGGGATTCCTTGGGAGAGTTCCTCGCCCTCGCCGTCTCGCTGGAAGAGCTGGGGATCAAGGAGGACAACGCCGAAGTGGTCGTGCTGGCGGAAACGCTCAACGAAGCGACCGGACGCTTCCTGGAAAACAACAAGTCGCCTTCGCGGAATGTGAATGAACTCGATAATCGGGGCAGTCACTTCTACCTGGCGCTCTACTGGGCGGAAGCGTTGGCAACGCAGTCCAAGGACGCGGCCTTGCGAGAACGCTTCGCCCCGTTGGCCAAGCGATTGGCCGAGCAGGAGCAGACGATCGTCGCCGAATTGAACGCCGTCCAAGGCGAACCGGTCGAGCTGGGAGGCTATTACCATCCCGTCACCGAAAAGGTCGATGCGGCGATGCGTCCGAGCAAGACCTTCAACGACGCTCTGGCCTCGCTGTAAGGACGGCCGCGCAGGCGTCGCGACTTCTGCCCAGACGATTTCCAGCA
>CAYNVI010000141.1:692-9971 GCA_964400585.1 uncultured Pirellulaceae bacterium
GGGGCTGTGATTTCCAGCAGGGGCTGTGATTTCCAGCAGGGGCTGTGATTTCCAGCAGGGGCTGTGATTTCCAGTAGGAGCTGTGATTTCCAGCGGGGGCCGCGGCCCGACCGGCGGCCGCGGAATTTGTTTTGCCGCCCCCGCGGCTCTACAATCGAGCGGGAGCCGTCGTCGCTGGCGGTGCCCTCGGATCACCCTCCCCGCGAAGTCGCATGGCATTCTCCCGCGCCGCTTGCTGCACGCTGGCCATTCTGTTTCTCGCCGCGCCCCTGGCCGGGGCCGAGTCCGCGCTCCTGTTTGAACGGGAGATCGAACCGCTGCTGGCCGCCAAATGTGGCAAGTGCCATGGCGAGGAGGTGCAGAAAGCCGATCTGGATCTCTCTTCGATGAAGGGTCTCCGCCGGGGAGGCGAATCGGGCGAACCGGCGATCGCGGCGACGCCCGACGACAGCTTGCTGTGGCTGCTGGTCGAGGGAGGGGAGATGCCTCCTGCGGACGAACCACCGCTCGATCCGTCCGAGCGGGCGTTGCTGCGGGCATGGATCGCAGCGGGTGCTCCCGCCGAACAGCCCGCGGTCGCCCTCCCCGAACCGCTGAACCAGCACGACGTGTTGCCGATCTTGCTGCTCCGCTGTGCCGCCTGTCACGGGGCGCGGCTGCAACGCGGCGGTCTCGATCTCCGCAGCATCGCGTCGCTCCGGGCCGGCAGCGACCACGGTCCGGTGCTGGTGCCCGGCGATCCCGCGGCCAGCTTGCTGATCGAACGGATCGAAACCGAAGCCTGCCCACCGCGCGGGCAACTGCTCAAGTACTTCGTCCGCCGTCCGCCCGGCTCCGAGCTGCAGGTCCTCCGCGATTGGATCGCCGCCGGCGCCCCCGAAGCGGAGATCACGCCCGATGTGGCGACCTTGCAGCCCGATAAGAAGGTCACCGCGGAGGATCGCGAACATTGGGCGTTTCAGCCGCCGCAGCCGACCGCGGCCGCCGCTTCGATCGATGCCTTCATCGGTGCGAAGTTGCAGGAAGCGGGGCTCGACTTCGCCCCCGCAGCCGACCGCGACACCTTGATCCGCCGGGCGTACTTCGACTTGCTGGGAATCCCTCCCAGCGTGGCCGATTGGCAGCGATGGCGTCGCTGTGAAGACCCCGCCTGGTACGCCGCGATGATCGACGAGCTGCTCGCCTCTCCTCGCTATGGAGAACGCTGGGGGCGCTACTGGTTGGACCTGGTCGGCTATGCCGATTCAGAAGGCGGCGTCTCCGCCGACCCGATCCGGCCGGTCGCCTGGAAGTATCGCGACTACGTGATCGCTGCCTTCAACGAAGACAAACCCTACGATCGGTTCCTGGTCGAACAGCTGGCGGGCGACGAACTGATCGATTTCCGTGAGGCCTCGACGATCACCCCGGAAATCGTGGAGAACCTGACCGCGACGGGGATGCTGCGGATGGGCATCGACCAAACCGGATCACGGACGATGAATTTCGTCCCCGAGCGGTTGGGCGTGATCGGCGATGCGATCCGCGTGGTCGGCTCCAGCGTGATGGGGCTGACCCTCGAATGCGCGCGCTGCCATTCGCATCGCTACGATCCGATCCCGCATCGTGACTACTATCGCTTTAAAGCGATTTTTCAGGGGGCCTTCGACGAACATGACTGGCTGAGTTTCAAGAACCGGTACTTGGAAGTGGCGACCGCAGCCCAGCGGGCTCGGGTGGCGGAGGTGAACCCGCCCCTGCAGCGCGAACTGCGGGCGTTGCAGAAACAACAGCGGGCGGGCCTCCGGGAGCTTCGGCTGGAAACGCTTCGTCAGCATTATCCCGCCCAAGCGGAAGCTGACCGGCAGGCGACCTTGGTGGCGCTGGGCAAAGCCGATAACCAGCGGACGCTACCGCAACGGAAATTGGTCGAACAGTTGACGCGGGCGGAACTGCTGCCCGCGGGCGAGCAACCGGCGTCCGTGTTGGCAGCCCGCCGGCGGGTCGCCCGTTTGGAAGACCGCGTCGCGACGGTCCAGCGGCAGTTGGAACCGCCCCCAAAGATCCGCGCGTTGTGGGATCGCGGAGAACCTTCGCCGACGTACATCCTGCATCGCGGCGAACACAACAAACCGGGCCGACTGGTCGGGCCAGGCGTTCCCGCGGTGCTGACCGATGGCCAAACGCCCTTCACCGCCGAGGCGCCTTTCCCCCAGGGGAGCTCGACCACCGGTCGACGGCTCGCCTTTGCCCGTTGGTTGACGCAGCCCGATCACCCGTTGACTGCCCGGGTGATGGTCAATCGCCTCTGGTACCACCATTTCGGGAACGGGCTGGTCAACACGCTGGAAAACTTCGGACGCCAAGGGGAACGACCCTCGCATCCGAAATTGCTCGACTGGTTGGCGCGGCGATTCGTGCAGCGAGGCTGGAGCCTCAAGGCGATGCACCGGGTGATGATGAATTCGCGCACCTATCGGCAGTCGAGTCGGATCGATGCGGCGCGTCGGCAACGCGATCCGGCGGGTCGCTTGCTGTCGCGGATGCCGGTACGGCGGATGGATGCCGAAGCGTTACGCGATGCCTTGCTGTTCGTCTCCGGAAAGCTTGACCGCCGTGCAGGGGGGCCGCCCGATCGCGTCTCGGTCAACCGCGATGGCCTGGTCAGCGTCGTGCCGGGGCCGGGCGGAGGCTGGCGACGGAGCGTCTACTTGCAGTACCGGCGGACCCAAATCCCCACCATGATGGAGACGTTCGACTATCCGGAAATGGGGCCCAATTGTGTCGCCCGGACCGTCTCGACCGTCTCCCCGCAAGCTTTGCTGCTGCGGAACAACGCGACGGTCCGCCAGCTGGCGACGGGGTTTGCCGAGCAGGTTTGGAACGCGCGGGTCCCCCAGACCGCGGCCGCCGGGAAGGCGGAGGGAGATCCCGGAAATGCCCGGATCGCCGCGTTGGTCGAGGCGGTCTATCAGCGGGCGCTGAGTCGATCGCCAAGCGAACCAGAACGCGGGCTGGGCGTCGAGGCGCTCCGCCAATTGAGCGCGGAGTGGGACGGCGATCAGCGGGCGGCGCTGGAAACGTATTGTCACGCGATCCTGAATTCGGCGGCTTTCCTTTACATCGATTGAACGTCGCCTTCGCTCCATCCTTCCGTCTCCACGCGCACGCTCGTTGGATTTGACGCATGTTTGAACGCTCCTCGCTTCGTTATCCACGTCGCGATTTTTTCGCCCGCACCAGCCAAGGGCTGCTGGGGGCGGCTTTGACCCATCTGCTGGCCCACGATTTTTGCGGCGGGACCGCGAGCTTGGCGGCCGATCTCGACCACGCGGCGCAACCGAGCAGCTTCGACCTGAAACCCAAACCGGGACACCATCCGGGGACCGCCAAGTCGGTCATCCAGTTGTTCATGAATGGCGGCCCCAGCCAGATGGATCTGTTTGATCCCAAGCCGGAGCTCGATCGCCTGGACGGTCAGCCTTTCCCGGGAGACGTCGAATCGATCGGCAACCAAAGCAGCGCTGATATCGGCGTGATGATGGGCAGCCAGTACCCCTTCGCCCAGCACGGCGAATGCGGGATGTGGATGTCCGATGTGCTGCCGCATACCGCCGCGATGGCCGATGATCTTTGCTTGATCCGTTCGATGTGGACCGATCATCCAAACCATGACAATGCGCTCTACAAGATTCACAGCGGACGGTTGTTTATGGGCTACCCGACCGTGGGCGCCTGGACGGTCTACGGGTTGGGCAGCGAGAACCAGAACCTGCCCGCCTACGTGGTGCTCAACGATCCGCTGGGGCTGCCCAAGAACGGGACCCGCAACTGGACGTCGGGTTTCCTGCCGCCGCTTTACCAGGGAACCCGCTTTCGACCGACCGGTTCTCCGATCCTGAATCTGAAACCCCAGTACGAAGCGCCGTCGGCGGTCACCGCCTCGGCCCGGGAACTGCTGAGCCGACTCGATCAGATCCATCGTCGCGAGCGGCTGCACTATCCGGAACTCGATGCCCGGATCGAAGCCTACAGCCTGGCGGCCCGCATGCAGTTGTCGGCCGGAGAATCGCTGGACCTTTCCCGCGAGCGCGCTCACACGTTGGCGATGTATGGGGTAGGGGAGCAGGAGACCGATTCCTTCGGACGTCGTTGCCTGCTGGCGCGACGGCTGGTCGAACGCGGCGTCCGCTTCGTCCAGATTTTTTTGGAAGAACAGCCGTGGGATAGCCACGTCGATCTGGCGGCCAATCACCGGGCGGTCTGTCGACGGACCGACAAGCCGGTCGCCGCCTTGCTGCGTGACCTCAAGCAGCGCGGCCTGCTCGATTCGACGCTGGTGATTTGGGGGGGCGAATTTGGCCGCACGCCGACTTCGCAAAAGTCAGGCGACGTCTACACCGGGCGGGATCACAACATGCAGGCGTTTACCTCCTGGATGGCCGGGGGCGGGGTCCGCGGCGGGACCACCTACGGCAGCACCGATCCGTTTGGACATGCGGTCGTGGAAGATCCGGTCAGCGTCCACGATTTCCACGCCACGATCCTGCATCTGTTGGGACTGCATCATCAGCAGCTGTTCTTTGAACGGAGCGGTTTGAAGGAGCGCCTGACCGGCGTGGAACCGCCCCGCGTGGTGGAGGAGATCTTGACGTGAACGGTTTACAGGCGGCAGTTGTTGATGCCGGTTTCCAGGATCGCGCGGGCTCCGAGGGCCTCGAGCCGTTCCATCGCATCGATCACCGCCCGGCGTGGCACCATCGCCCGCACCGAGTACCAGGCGGGGTCTTCCAGGCGGCCGATCGTCGGTGAGTTAAACCCCGGGGTGATCTTTTCCGCTTCGGCCAGTTGACCGCTGGGGATGTTGTATTCGAGCAGCGAGTAGTCGCGGGCGATCGTCACCCCTTCGAGACGCCGGACGATCCGGTCGGCGGTCTCCGAGTCACGGCAGCGACCATTCTGGACCAGCACCGTCTCGTAGTGGCCGATCTCCTCGAGGACCCGCAAGCGATTGGCGGCCAGCGTGCTGCCGGTTTCCACCAGGTCGACGATCGCGTCGGCGACGCCGAGCTGGATCATCACTTCGACACTTCCCGACAGCGAGACCATGTGGGCGGTCGCCTGGTGAGCGGCGAGATAACGCTTGGTGATCGTGGGAAAGCTGGTGGCGATGCGGGTCCCGTGGAGGTCGGCGGCCGTTTGCGCCGGGGAATCCTCCGGGACGCAGATCGCCAGACGACAACGGCCGACGCCCAGCGGCATGCGGATCGTGACCTCGGCCTCCGATTCTTCCACCAGGTCGCTGCCGGTGATCCCCATATCGATCGCCCCTTCGCCACAGAGGGTGGGGATATCGTCGGTTCGCAGGAAGGTCAGGTCGACCGGCAGGCCCCGCACGCGGGCGAACAGTCCTCGGTTTTGACGGCGGAATTGGAGGCCGGCTTGGGCGAGCAGATCGCCCGCCAATTCGCTCAGCCGTCCCTTGCTGGGGAGACCGATCCGCAGGTTCTCGGACGACGCGGCCGGAGGATTCGATTCAGGCATCGGGGGCGGTTTTTCGGGTGGGGTTTTGCAGAGCGATAAGCGGGAACACGGGGCCGCGCGGAACAGCCGGCCGAGCCGGGAAAGCAGGACCGCAGGCGGCTTAGCCGTTCCGGGGGGGACGCTGTTGTTTTTCGACCAAGCCCGACGTGCCTTCGCGACGGCCCAGTTCGGCGGCCACCTCTTCCAGGCTGACGCCGCGCCAAGCGAGCAGCACCATCGTGTGGTAGAGCACGTCGGCCGCTTCGTAGACGAAATGCGCGCGGCCCGCCGCCTCGTCCTCGCTCGCCGCGGCGATCAGCTCCGCCGCCTCTTCCTCGATCTTGGCGCCGATGGCCGGGGCTCCCCCCTCCATCAATTTCGTCGTGTAGGAGCCGGCCGGGCGGGCTGCAGCCCGCCCGGCGAGCGTCTCATTCAGGCGTGCCAGGGGAGCGGCCCAGTGGGAATCGGACATGATCAGGGGGGGCAGCGAGGGCGCGGGCAGAAGCGATCAGCCGCCTATCGTAAGTCGATCGCCTCGCGATGCCAACAAGTGCGCCTATTTGGGGCGCCGCCGCGGGGGCAGCGGGTTAGGATCCGGCGTTGGTTCGGGATCCAGCCATTCCGTGGTGTGGCCCCCTAGCGAGGTAGGCGGGGCACCGAGGGCGGCCAGCAGGCAGCTCATCTCGGTCATCAGCCCGTGCCAGTGCTCCAGGACCTCGGGCGTCCCGAAGTACCCGGCGTCGTCGCGGTGAAATCCCCGTTGACTGACCACCATTTCGGGGCCG
The DNA here is from genome assembly GCA_964400585.1 of uncultured Pirellulaceae bacterium. GTDB lineage: Bacteria > Planctomycetota > Planctomycetia > Pirellulales > Pirellulaceae > CAYNVI01. Next base: position 6,980 of record CAYNVI010000141.1, read on the forward strand.
AGCTTCAGCAGGATTTCCAACGCCAGGTAATCGCGACGCATCCGATCGGTTAAACCGTCATCATCGTAGATCCAACGGTCGGCGGCGAAAAAGCTGTCCATCGCCAAAACCGTCGCCTGTTCGGGCGAATCGGCGGAAAAGACTTCAGCGAGCGGACCACAGGTCACGTAAAATTTACCCATCGGGGGCTCCTCCTTGAGTGAAGCTGCTGGAAGGCGTCGTCCCGGGCGTTCGCCGGCGACAGGATTAGCATCGATCACTCACCGGACACGTTAGGTCACCGGCGTGAAGCCCCGATGAAAGGGGAATGAAGAAGTGGGCAAATGCACCGCCGGGGGGTAAGCGACCGGCAGGCTGCCGGTCAGCTGTCGTCGCGGCAGGCGAGGATGTCTGGGAAGGTCCGCAGGTCGTAATCGATCCCCACGTAATCGAGGACGCGGCAGAGGCCTCGCAGGGCCACGCCGAACCCATCGGGGCCACTGAAGCCGCCGAATTGGCCGCCCCCTTTGACGTGCGGTTCGAGGTCGAGGAAGACGCCGGGCGCGCCGCGGTCGATCATCCGGCGATGGAGTTCCGGCAGGAAGTCGGCCAAGTCGCGGAGGATCGCTTCGTGCCCGCAGTGGCCCCGGTCGGCCGGCACAAAATTCTTCAGCGAGGCCTCGTCGACATGCTCGATCCGACCGCTCGGGGAAGGATCGGCGTAGTCCTTGATATGCGCCCAGCCGAGCCCCGGCTTCATCGCCAGATACTGCCCGAAGGTCTGATCGGAGGTGAAGCCTTGGGTGAGGATGTTGGCGGCATCGAAGATCGTCAGCATCGCCGGATGATCGACGCGACGATGGATTTCGGCCAGCAGTTCGCCGGTCTGACCGACCAGGTTTGCTTCGACCTCCAGCCCGAAGGTCAGCCCGCGCCGGTCGCAGGCTTCGGCGATCTGCCCCAATTGGTCGCAGACCTGGTCCAGGTGGTCTTCGGGGGCGGTGTTCTTGGGGTGGTAGAAGGCGAAGCCGCGGATCAGCTTGGCGTCGAAGGCTTCGGCCCGATCGCATGCTTGGGCCACGTCTTCCTTCAGGTACTGGGCGAAGGGGACGTAGCGATTGGCGGTCCCGTCGTCGACATCCAGCAGTTTCACTTTGCCGATCGGGGAGCCGATCGTGGCGACCTGCAAACCGTAGTCGGAGTGCATCGCGCGGAGCGTCTGGATTTCCTCCTCGGTCAACTGCATGACATTCTTGATGCCGTTGCCGACGTCGATGAAGCGGATCGAGTAATAGCGGAGGCCAAGGGCGGCAAAGGCGGCAAACTGTTGAACGGCCAGTTTGTCGTTCGCCGCTTCGTCAGCAAATCCTGAAAGGATGACGGAAGGACGGTCGGTCATGATGCATCCGAAAGAATCGAGGGAACAAACGGGAAATCGATCGCGGGGCGGGGGCCAAGGGGGAAGCGATCCAGGAGGTCGAGGGGGAGGGCAGCCGCCCGGCGGTTCACGACGACGCGGGTCGGGCGGGCGAGGGATCGGCCAGCCGGGCGCTCCAGTCGGCCACCTGTGCGCGGACACGCTGCGGCGAGGTCGACCCTTCGCTGACAAAGGCCGCTACGGCCCGCTCGGTTCCGAGCACGTCGAAGACCGCCGCATCGAGTTCGGGGGCGTGCTGCTGCATCGTCGCCAGGGGAAGCTCGGCCAACGGGATCGCTTGCCGCATCGCTTCCCCCACGATCGCGCCGACCGCATGGTGGGCACGTCGCTGCGGCATCCCTTGTTTGATCAGGTGTTCCATCAGTGTTGTGGCGTCGAGGTAACCTTGCTCGATCGAGGCGGCGATCCGCTCGCGTTGCAATTCGGCGCCGGCGACCAAGGGGGCGGCCAGTTCCAAACAGCTGTGGATCGTGTCGAAGGAATCGAACAACGGCGGCTTGTCTTCCTGGAGATCGCGGTTGTAGGCCAGCGGCAGGCCTTTCACCAGGACCATCAAGGTCTGCAGGTTGCCGAGCACGCGGGCTGCCTTCCCGCGGGTTAGCTCCAGCACATCGGGATTGACCTTTTGCGGCATGATGCTGCTGCCGGTGCAGAAGGCGTGAGGGGCTTTGAGGAAGCCGAATTCGACGGTGCTCCACAAGATCCACTCTTCTGCCCAGCCGCTGAGATGGGTGGCGATCACGCTGAGCACGAAGGCGCTCTCGAGGACAAAATCGCGGTCGCTGCTGGTGTCGAGGCTGTTGGCGGTGACCCCGACAAAGTCCAGGGCCTTGGCCGTCTGCTGGCGGTCGACATCCAGGGTGGTTCCGGCGACGGCGGCGACGCCGAGGCTGCAGACATTGACGCGGCGGCGGCAGTCGGCGACCCGTTCGCGGTCGCGTTGCAGCTTTTCGATGTAGGCGAGCCAATAATGGGGGGCGAGCACCGGTTGGGCCCGCTGCAGGTGGGTATAGGCCGGCAGGATCACCTCGGCGTCGCGTTCGCAGCGTCCCAGGAAGGCACGCTGCAGGTCGGCGAGCAGCCGGTCGGTCTGGTCCAAGGCATCGCGGATCCACATCCGCGAATCGGTGGAAACCTGATCGTTGCGGCTGCGGGCCGTGTGCAGCTTGCGGCCGACATCCCCCAGGCGATCGATCAACGCCTGCTCGACATGCATGTGGATGTCTTCCAGCTCGATCCGCATCGGCAGTTTCCCGGCGGCCAATTCCTCGCCGATCTCCTCCAAGGCCTGCTCGATCGCCGCGCGTTCGTCGTCCGAAATCAGGCCTTGCGCGGCCAGCATTTGGGCGTGAGCGCGCGAGCCCCGAATGTCCTGCTCGTACAACCGGCGGTCAAAACTGATGCTTTCGGCAAAACGTTCGACGCGCGCATCGGTACCGGCATCGAACACACCACTGCGGGAGGGACTTTCCAAGGCGTTCGGTTCCGTGGGGGAGGGGGAGAAAGCGGGGGGCACCGGGCCGTCGAGCGGGGTGCGGGCGATTCACAGTCGCTATCGTAAACCTTCCCGGCCGC
>CAYNVI010000142.1:0-9971 GCA_964400585.1 uncultured Pirellulaceae bacterium
ATCAACGCGACGGTCAGCTTTGCGCAGAATTGCGAATTGGTGGCCAGGTAACGCCTCCACAACCGGCGAGGTTCGGTTTTCAAGCGGAATAGCCATTCCAGGCCATACCGCTGCATCCACAGGGGGGCCATCGGTTTCACCCCCGCATGGAAATCGAAGGCAGCGCCGACACACATTTGCACCGCCTGGATGTGGTCTCGATTTTCCGCCGCGAAGAAATCCTGTTTGGGGCAGCCGAGGCCAATCATCACGATCTTGGCCCCGCTTTGGCGGATCCGTTCGACGGCCGCCGCCCTTTCCTGATCGGTCAACGGACGAAACGGAGGCGTTTCCGCGCCGGCAATCTCAAGACCGGGGACCTTCGTCTGCAGATTCGTTTGCAGCGTCTCCAGGACACTGGTCGTTCCGCCGTAGAGATAGATCGGGACCGCTTCCGCCGCTGCAGCGTGGCAAACACGGAGCATCAATTCCGGGCCGTAGACTCGCTCCGCTAGTCCCGCCCCATGCAACCAGTTGAGCGCCCACCGCACCGGCTGGCCATCGGGCGTGACCATCGCAAAGCGATTGACGTGGGCGCGGAGGACGGGATCTTGACTGGCGGTGATCAGCGCATGGACGGCATGGCACGAGACCACTTCGCCGCGCCCTTCGCGAGCCGCTCGGAGGATCGCGGTGACCGCCTGCTGATAATCGACCCGGCTTACCTGGACGCCAAACAGATCCGCCTTGGCAGGCCAGGCCTGCCCGGTTGGGGAGGGCCTGACTTCGACTTCCACACTCATCTTGCAACTCCTCGGGAAAAGGCAAACTGCCTGCCTGCTTGTTCGTAGATTCCCTCCAGCAACAGGAGGTTGCGATCGGCCGTGTAGTGCCGTTCGAATTCTGTTCTGGCCGCCTCGGAGAGCCGCTCCCACAGCGCCTCGTCGGCCCACAGCCGGTCGACCTGCGCCGCCAGTGCCGCGGCATCGCCTCCGGGAAAACGGAGCCCGGTCAACTCGTCGGCGACCAGCTCGCGCATCGCCCCCAAGTCCGAGGCGATCACGGGTGTCCCGGTCGCGAAGGCCTCGATCATGGTGCGGCCGAACGTTTCGTACAGCAGCGAAGAGAATAGAAACACCTTGGAGGCCCCGATCTGCTGGAGGACTTGATCAAACGGGAGCCGCCCCAGCCATTCGATCCCCGGTTGAGAATGCTGGGCCTGCAAGACCTGATCGCGGAGCGGGCCGTCCCCGACGATCCGCAAGGGAACGCGGTCTCCCAGCCGCTGCCAAGCCTCCAACAGCGTCCCGATGCCTTTTTCGGTCGAGAGCCTCCCGACAAAGATGGCACCCTGCCGGGGACCGCAGGAACGCCCCGGGTCCGGTCGCACAAAGTTTGGCTTGACCACCAGTTTCTCCTCCGGCAACCCACCTGTGCTGAATAAGGATCGCGCTTGCTGGGTGGTCGCGATGAACCGATCGACAAGGTGGTGCCAAGTCCCTCGCGCTCGGTGCCAACTCATGGCAGCGGCCGTCACCGCGGTCGCTGGGCGACTTCCTCGATAACAGCCGTGCACGATGCCGGGCCAGGCCAACCGTTTCTTGACGCACTGTTCGCAAGGGGCGCCGTTGCGCATCAGCAATGCGCCGGGGCAGATCAGCCGAAAGTTGTGGAGGGTCTGAACCACAGGAACCCCGGCGTCACGGACCGCTTGGTAACCGCTTGGAGAAATCAACGGGAACGTGTTGTGGAAATGGGCGACATCGGGCTGCTCGGTGTTGACGAGGCGGTCGAGCTCGCGGAAGGTCTGGCGATTCCAAAAGGTCGTCTTTGCGGCCTCCCAAGGACGCATTGCCTGCAGCGCGTCATTGTGCTGCTCGAACCGAATCACTTCATGCCCACCGCGTTGCAACAGCCAGGCTTCATCCCAGTAGACCTGATCTTCGCCGCCGGGTTGTTGATAGTAGTTGTGGCACAGCAGGACTTTCACGACGTCGGCTCCACCTTCGGGCGTTCCTCAGCGGATGCGGTTTCCTGCAGAGCCGTTTGAGAGGCCACCGTGGGGGCTCGCTCGCCCGCCCTGGCCTCGTCCGCCGTGTTCGAGTCTGGCTCGTCCGTCTGCCGCCACTGCCACACGCTCAGACGCCTGTAAAAGACCCACAGCAAACAGACCGATTCGACGGCGGTCCCGACAACCAGGGCGATCGCGGCCCCCAACACTTGGTAGGTCGAGATCAGCGGGAAAGCGAGGATGAGGATGGTCAATAGCCCCACCACCGTTGCCATGGCGCTGCCGCGGGGCGACTCCATCGCCACCACCGCATGGTTGGCAGCCACCGTGGGGATGGCCATGACAAGACGCATCGCCAACAAAGCCACGACGGAACCGAAGGCGGCATAAGCGGGATCGCGGTAGAACAACCACAGCAACTCGGATCCGAAGACAATCGCCACTCCGGAAAAGATCCCGGCCCCCAGCATCAGCAGGCCCGTGGTTTCCCAATACAGCCGAACCGTCGTCCGGCGTGAATGAAGCGATACCGTTTCGGCAAAGCGAGGCCCCAAGTAGTTGCCGACCCCCAAAAGGATCGGATTCGCCAGATTGGCGATCGAAGCGCAGGCCGCCAGCACCCCGGCCGCCGCGGGCCCGATCAGGAAACTGAGCAGCCAGTGCATCACGTAAAGCTGGGCGATCGCCATCAGTTGATCCGCAAACAACCAGCGTCCAAACAACCAGTCGTGTTTGATCGCCGAACGGATCGGAACCCCACGTAGCCTGAAGGAACCTCGGCGACGGATCGCCCAGACGAGGAACACGCTCAAACAGGCGGCGGCGATCAAGGCGATCCCGTTGGCACTTGTCAGCCAACCTTGCAGCGCGAACAGCAGCAGCATCCCCAATTGCAGGACCGCCACGCTGCAATCGATCAGCAAGGCATTCCGCATCGAGAAACTGGCAAACTCAAATCGCCTGGCGAACTCGCGGGCAAGAAAGCAGGGAATGCAGAGGACGACCGCCCATGCCAGGACCCGCACCGACGCCGCTTCGGCGCCCCATTGCAAACCGCCAGCGACCAACACCGCCAACAGGGTCAGCCCGCCCGCTAACAAGAGGCCTCCGATCAACGATCCGCCGGCGTGATGCAGCGGGTCGATCCGTCCGGCGCTCCGCTTTCGGAAGACGGTATAGGGAGTCGAGACCAAACTCGACTGGGCAGCGGTTGACAACAGCAGCAAGCTAACGCCGAGGGCAAACAGCCCCAAACCTTCGCTGCCACAAAATCGCCCGATGATGATCGTGGTCAGCAAACTTGTTGCGCTGACGACGCCTTGATCGGCGAGTGCCATCAGCGCGCGGAGATTCAGCCTGCCGAGAGGGCGGAAACCGAGCACGACACGGCGCAAGCCTTCTGAGCGGCCTGCCCGGCGATCCGACGAGGGTTCTCGGGTCATCCGGTCTCCCCTTGCTGTCGGGCGATCTGCCCGACAGCGATCCCCAAGCAGGTGAAGAAGACGACCGACTCGGAACGGACCGGCCCCATGAAAGAGGAGCACAGCAGACCCCAGCCAAGAAACCAGATCAAGACGAATCCCAACATGATGGCAACCCGACTTGGCAAGGCTTGGGCGCGAAGCCTCGGGGAAGGAAGCTGGCGAAACACTTCGCTAAATGGCTTGACGACGGCCAGCACGAACAACGCGAATCCGATCAGGCCGGTCGAGGCCAGAACCTGCAACTGCACATTGTGGGCTGTATAGTTGGCTGTCATCCCCCATACTTCCAGCTGACCTTGCGCACTGGTCACGAAATAGCCGTTTCCCAGCAGCGGGGCTTGCGTGAATTCGTGCCAGATCGCCTGCCACATCTCTTCGCGGCCCGAAAACGCCATCAATTGCTCAGCCGACTGACCGCGGGTCAGGTATTCCAAGCCGACGTTGTCGGTGTCGAAAAACCGCTGGAAGGAAGGATCCGCCAGCATCCCTCCCAGCGTCAACAGGCCTGCGAACAACACGGCGGTCGCCCGCCAACGATTGCTGGAAAACAGGAAGACCGCCGTCGGGCAGGTGAGCAATGCCATGCCCCAAGCCATCCGGCTACTGGCGAGATAAAGCACCGCGCCATGCACGAGAAGACTGTAGGCCAACCTGCGCCGCGCCCCCGGGAAGCCACCGACAAAATAGCAGAGCGTCGCCAGTAACAAGCCCAGCGACGCATTCGCACCGGCGGCCGTCGGGTGCACAACCCCTTCGCTGCCCGCCACGAGCATCCGTCGATCGAGCCCTGAGAAATCCGGGGCGACGAAGTGGACCAGCAGCACAACCCCGCTGAAGCACAACAAAGACGAGACCAGCGTCGTGAAGACAGCGGTCACCTCGCCCGGTTGGCGGTAGCTCAAGGCGACGTAAGCACTCAGCAGGAGCAAGCCGACAAGCCCACCAGCCTGTCCCAGCGTCACCGCCGGGAGCGGCGTCCAGAGAACACTGACGACCGACCATGCCGCGAACGCCCCAAAAGGCCACAGGGGCCGCAACTGCCGCGTCGCAAGGCGTTCCAGGCTCAACAGGGCCAGCAGCGGCAAGCTGCCCGCCAGCACCCCCATCAAGATCAGCACCTTCGCCAAAGCCAAGCCATCCAGGACCGCCAAGGAAGCGGGCGCGGATCGATCCGGTGTGGTAAAACTGATCGCCGGGAGCGCCCAGATCGCAAAGCACGCCAGCCAGCGGATCAGCGACCGCAGGCGCAACCGCTGCTCCATCCAGGCCCCCTCCGTCCCCGCGGCCCGCGGGCTCAACACATCGAGCGAAGACACCTAGCGCTCCCGGCGGAAACTTGAGGAGACGGCTGGTCGGAATCGAAGGATCGAGCCCGGCCCACGGTCAGAACGAAAACGCGGCATCGACAGGTCCGTGGAGAGGGAGACCATAGCAAGGAAAGGCCGTGGCCAGGAAAGACGCTGCGTGGCGAAAACGCGTTCAGCATCGGGCGATTCAACGAGGGTGAAGCGGCGAGGTTTCACCGCCGGCGGGAGCCTCCGCCGGCGAGGGCTCGTCGCCCCATTCGGTTTCCAGCTCCCGGCGAGCCGGTTCCCGCTCGCGCGACTCCTCCGCCGCACGCCGGCTTGCCCCGGCAGTTTGCCGTCCCTGCTCCGGAGCCGCGTCCCCAGCCTCGCGGACGTCGAGCAAGACGGGAAGGCTGGCCGCCAGGGCGAGGGCGGCAAAGAGTCCGAACAGGGCACTCAGTTTTTTGTTCGGCGAGACCGGCAACTCTTCGAAACTGGCGGGCTGCACGACATTGATGCTGCTGATCCGTTCTTCCCCCAATACCTTGTCGAGCCGCGCTTGCTCGAACCGTACCGCGTGCAGCCGGTAGCGTTCCTCCAGCATCGTCACCTCGCGTGTCAGTTTCGCCAGCCGCGCCTCGTGTTCGTTCAACTGCTTCATCTCCTCCAACAGTTCGGCCTGTTGCTGTTGGAGGGTCTTCCGTTTTTCCTGCAGCGACTGCTGCGAGGCCATCGCCAACAGGCGATTCTCCGATAGCTGGCGGTAGGTCGGATTGTCGCTCTCCCGGAGCTCCGTGCGTTGGTCGCTGAGCGAATCGACGATCTTTTTTGCGTTTTCTAGCTGGTCACGGATCGCGACCAGTTTGGGATGCCCATCCTTGTACTTGGCCGCGTATTCTTGTTCGAGCACCTCCAGTTCGAAGAGCACGCCCCGCATCTCACGCTGCGCCGGATCGGCGATCCCCGTGACCTCTTCGGTCGTCTTGCTGGCGACCGAGGTTTCCAGCAGATCGCCGACCGCGGTGATTTGGCTGCCCGCTTCGGCCAAGTCCGCCTGGACGCGGAGCAGCTCATTGCGAACGGTTTGCAATTGCGATTCGAGCAATTGCTGCTGTCCTTCGAGCGTGCTGAAGCCGCCGCGACTTTTCGCTTCTCGCAGCGCTTCGTGCGCCCGCCCGAGACGCTCGCTCAATTCGGCTTCCTGGGTCACGAAGAATTCGAACGTTCCCTGCGTCCGATGCACTTCCAAATGGTGGGCCAGATAGTTGTCGACCCAGGCGGACACGATCTGCTGCGCGACGGCGGGATCTTTCGCTTCGTAGGAAACGGCGACGACACTCGATTTTCCGCTGGCCGAAATCTCAAAGCCCCGTTGGAGCGTGCGGACCGCCAGTTCCTGGTCCGAGACGGGGTCGAGTCGGGGAACTAGGGCTGCCAAACGTTGCACGACGCGGCCGAGCACCCCCTTGTCCTGGGGAACTGAAGTTACCTCCTGGGGAGGCTGCTCATCGAGGATCGTGTCGACCCCCAGTTGCGCGACGACCTGTTCCATGATCGCCCGACTCTGCATCACCCCCAGCGCCGTTTCGACTTCATCCTCGCGCGTGTGGAGCGGCGTAAAGGCCTCGCCCGTGACGGCCACGGTCGGCTCCAGGGTGGCATTTTCGTGTCCGATCCGCAGCAACAACCGCGAGGTCGATTTGTAGACACGCGGCGCCAGGACGATGACCCCACCGGTCAGCAAGAGGACAGTCAAAAAGGCTGTCACAGCCAACGCGCGGTGGCGGATAATCGCATTGCACCATTGGGCAAGCGAGGTAGGCATGGTGGAACAGGAGACTCCGGCAAGAATGGAAGAAACGGCTCCATCCTAATTTGGGTCTCCCAAAACCCAACCACAGCGGCAGCGAATCGGGCAATCCGAGGGCTTCGACGGCGGATTATGCAGATTGCCGGGTTCGGCCCCGGGGCTCCGCTGGTCCTGGTCAAGCGGCCCGCCGGCCTCCATCGGCCCGATCGTCGTCGGCTTGTTTCTTGGCCGCTTCCGCCTCGGCCCGCGCCGCTTCCAGGTTCAAGGTGGTGCCCACCTCCGCCTCGGCGAGGATTTCCTGGCCGTGGAATACAGCCAGCAATTCGCCGCTGAGCCGAGAGACCTTGACCTCGTCTTCCTCGAAGAACCAGACGGCCCGAAAGCCGGGCAAGTGGAAACAACGTCCGCAATAAAAACCTTCGCGGATCAAAATCGACTCGGAAGCCTCCCAAGGCTGTCCATCGGTCTGAGTCGCGAACCACCGTTTGAGATAGCCGCGGATGGCATCGAGTCGCTGAGAGTTCGTCATGAATCGTCTGGGCACGAGCGAGCTACGGAAAGACTTAAAACCGGGCGTTTGACCCTGCTTCCTCGCCCGCTGGGGCCAGGGGTCAAACCGCTCTATTCTTTTCGTCCCCACAACGCTGCGACATGCGGTTCGTTCCTAACGGTCGGCACGACTCGCCAAGCTTACCTATTTTTCCGCCCGCTCCCCCGCCTCCGGCTTCGCAACCCCGCGGGGCGCACAAAAAAAGCGGGGGCATCGCGGCCGCGACGCCCCCGCCTCGGGGTTGGCAGAACGCGTGGGCGCGATCAGCTATCGACGCAGGTTTCCAGGAACCGGGCCAACCGGTGGAAGTGGCTATCGGGCTGGATGAAGCGGACCTTCGTGACCAACGTCTTCGGATCGACCAGTTCTTCGAAGGGGACGAAATGAAGGTCGAATTGTCCGGAGACCGAAACCATCACGCCGTTGAGTTTTTCTTCGACCAAGGCCCGGTAGGCGCCCACGCCCAGTTGAGCTCCCAGGATCACGTCGAAGGCGATCGGCGGAGCGCACCGCGATTCGTAGCCCATCTGCAGGCCGTTGACTTTCCGCGAACGGTTGGTCCGTTCGGTGTAACGCTTGCTGACCAGCTTGGCCATCATCGTGCCGAGGTTGATCGACGAAATGTTGATGTGCCCGTGGTCGTCGCGTTCCACCCCCTCGATCTGCATTGCCGGGAGGAATTCAGCCAGACCTTCGGCGATCACGATGGTGCCGTATTCCCGCCCTTCGCGTTCTCGGGCGAGCATCATGTCGACCATCCGATCGATGACCCGATCGATCGCCATCACCTTCCGCGTCTCGCCCGTTTCGGCATTGATCACCTCTTCGTCGGCCAGCGCCCCACGGATATCTTCGACGCTGAGAACCATGCTGGCTTCTCCGGCGATGGCGGCCCCGTAGGCCAGCCAACCGGCGCTGCGTCCCATCGCTTCGCAGAGGAAGTAAGAGCGTCCGGCCGAAGCATCGAAATTGAGGTTCCGGATTTCTTCCGCCAGCGTTTCCACGGCGGTGAAGTAGCCGAAGGTAAAGTCGATGCCGGTGTAATCGTTATCGATCGTTTTCGGCAGGTGGATAACGGGGAAGCGGCGGGCTCCTTCGGGCAACCGGTCCTGGAACATCTTCAGCTTGTTGGCCGTCTTCAGCGTATCGTCGCCGCCGATCGAGATCAGGGCATCGACCTCCAGCGAACAGAGCCCTTCGTAGACGCGGCGAAGCGGAGCGACCAGTTCGGGGTCCTCAAAGTGTTCGGGGCTACTGACGTGTTTGCCGGGGTTGGTGCGGGCGGTCCCGATCATGATCCCCCGGCTGGTGCGGGCATGCGTCAGCGTTTCATGGGTGAAACGGATGTAGTCGGTGCCTTCCTGCATCGGTCCAGCGGCCGAGTATTCAGCCAGCCGGCTGTAGCCATGTTTGATCCCGAAGACCTGAGCGCCTTCCTCGATAAAGGAGAAGGCGGCGGTCGAGATCACGGCGTTCGCCCCCGGGGCGGGGCCTCCCGCGAAGAGGATCGCGACGCGTTTGATATCCAAATTGTGTTTATCAGGCATGTCGATGGTTCTCGATGAGGATGTCACGGCCCCCGGAAACCGGGATCACGCGACCAGTGAAGAAAGGAAGCGGGCCCTGCGCACGAACCGCGGGCCCCCTTGGTTCAAGTTATTGCGGGTCCATCAGCTCGGCCCAACGGCGTTCGACAAACTTCGTATCGCAGCTTCCGTCGGCGAAAGCCGGGTGGCGGAGGACTCGGTCATGGAAGCTGGCGGTGGTGCTGATCCCGGCAACCTGCAACTCCCGCAACGCCCGCCGCATCGTCTCGATGGCTTCGGCACGGGTGGCGCGATGGACGATCAGTTTGCCGATCATCGAATCGTAGTACGGGGGGACCAAGTAGCCGGCGTAGGCATGGGAATCCCAGCGAACGCCGAAGCCGCCGGGGGCGAACAGCGATTCGATCCGCCCCGGGTTGGGCTGGAAATTGCGATCGGGATTTTCGGCGTTGATCCGGCATTCGATCGCCGCCCCTTGGCAGACGAGGTCCTCTTGACGGAAGCCGAGTGGCTCGCCGGCGGCGACCCGGATCTGCTGTTGGATCAAATCGATCCCGGTGACCATCTCGGTCACCGGGTGCTCGACCTGGATGCGGGCGTTGACTTCGATGAAGTAAAAATTGTTTTTCGAATCGACGATGAATTCGACCGTCCCCGCATTGGTATAGTTCGCCTGGCGGACCAACCGCACGGCCGCCGCGCAGATCGCCTCCCGGCGGTCGGGCGGCAACGAGGGGCTGGGGGCTTCTTCGATCAGCTTCTGATGGCGGCGTTGGACGCTGCAATCGCGTTCGAACAGATGGACGGCGTTGCCATGCTGATCGGCCAAGACCTGCACTTCGATGTGGCGTGGTTGATCGATAAACTTTTCCAAGTAGACCGCGCCGTTGCCGAAGGCCGCTTGGGCTTCATTGCTGGCCTGCTGCAGGGAGGTTTTCAACGAGGCTTCGTCGGTCGCCACCCGCATCCCTTTGCCACCTCCGCCGGCGGTCGCTTTGATCAGCACCGGGTAGCCGATCGCGGCGGCCGTTTTCACCGCCTGTTTTTCGTCGGTGATCAGCCCATCGCTACCCGGGACCACGGGGACCTCCGCCCTCGTCGCCAACGCCCGGGCGGTGTTCTTATCGCCCAGCATCTCCATCGCTTCGGGGAGTGGTCCGATGAAGTCGATTTCGCAAATTCGGCAGACTTCATTGAAGTGCGCGTTCTCGGCCAGAAAACCATAGCCGGGATGGATCGCGTCGGCGTTTCCGACCTCGGCGGCGCTGATGATCTGGTCGATCCGCAGGTAGCTGTCGGAACTT
>CAYNVI010000143.1:0-9885 GCA_964400585.1 uncultured Pirellulaceae bacterium
AAGGGGGTAAACTAAGGATCCGTTCCGCAATCACTGCGGCTCCAGTCACTGCAGCTTTGCGAAATCCCTCGCCGCTGACGGGGCGAAGGAGCGGATGACGGGCAGTTTTCGGAGGGAGCCTAGCGGGCAGGACTTTCCGGAGAGGCGCTGGGGCGACGGCAGCGGATGGTTGGAACTTTAGCTTTGCGGTTTTTACGGGTGAGACGAGTCCTATGGTGATGCAACTTCGATGCTGGCTTCGAACGGCGGGAATGCTTTTTCTCGGGGCCCTCGGCGGTCCGACCTTCGCCGACAACTGGTCCCAATTTCATGGGCCTGATGGAAAGGGTTACGTCGCGGATGCGAAGATCCCTTCCTCCTGGGGCGACGAAGATTACGCCTGGCGACTCGAACTGCCCAGTGAAGATGTCGGGTCGCCTGCCATCCAGGCGGGGAAGGCTTTCCTGCTCGCCTCCGATCCGGCCAAGGCCACGCGGCGGTTGCTGGCGGTGGAACTCGCCAGCGGCAAGGTCCTGTGGCAACGATCGTTCGACTCCCAGCCGCACCACTTGCACCTGCGCAACACCTATGCCGCGTCGACACCGGCGGTCGACGCCGAGCATGTCTATGTCGCCTGGTCCGAGCCCGAACACACGTTCTTGAAGTGCTTTACCCATGACGGGCGCGAAGTCTGGTCCCGCGATTTGGGTCGTTGGCAAAGCCAACATGGGTTCGGCACGTCGCCGGTGCTGCTCGATGGCAAAGTGATCCTGTACGATTCGCAACAGGGTCAGCAACTGCGTCCGGGCGATGCCCCGGGGCGGAGCCGGATGTTGGCCCTCGACCCGCAAACGGGCGCCACGATTTGGGAGACGCCGCTGAGCACCACGCGGGTTTGCTACGGCGTGCCAGCGTTGTACCAGCCGGCGGGAGGACCGCAACAGATCGTGGCGACGAGCAACGGCGAAGGCGCCTTCGGGCTGGATGCGGACACCGGCAAAATGCTTTGGAATCTGGAAGTTTTCCGGTCGCGTTGTGTGAGTTCCCCCTTGGTCGTAGGCGATCTGGTGATCGGCTCGGCCGGCAGTGGTGGTGGCGGGAACCATCTGGTGGCGGTCCGGGCGGTCGGCGGTCAGCCGGAAGAGGTCTACCGCCTCGAACGCGCGGCGCCCTATGTGCCGACGCCGGCGGTGGCGGGCGATTTGATGTTTGTGCTGGCCGACAACGGGATCGTCAGCTGCCTGGAGGTGAACACGGGCAAACCGATTTGGGCCAAGCGACTCGGTGGCAATTTCGGCGCTTCGCCGGTGGTGCTGGGCGATAAGTTGTTGGTGATCACCCTCGGCGGGGAAGCGACGGTGCTTTCCGCCTCTCGTGACTCGCAGGAATTGGGCTCGTTCGATTTGGGCGGGAAGGTCAGTGCCACGCCGGCCTACAGCGATGGCTATCTGCTGCTGCGCGTGGGGAACGAACTCCGCTGCCTCGGTCCCGGCGTGACCTGAGTCGCTGGTTGCCGAGTCGCTGGTTGCCCGACAGGAAGAACCCGCATAACCGTTACATTCGGTCGCGGCGAATCGCCGAGGATCGTTTGATTCGATCGTTATAACAATTCGATTCCGCTTGACTCGGCGGATCGGCCGATGGATGGGTTGTCGGGGGGGATCTACGGATGGATTCCCGTCGCTCATGGAAAGGGTTGGAAGAGAGTCGACCGTGTGGGGACAATGGGTTGACCCTGTTCTGCTGCATCCTCGCGGATGAAAACCCACGGTGGGGCGGCACCTGCTTTAGGTGTGTCGCCCCACCGTTTTTTTTTGTCCGCGGCACCGTTTGGTTCAAGCCTGACGTGCCGCGCGTCCGCGAGGTCGCCGGCTGGGCAGCTGGCGAGGAAAAAAAGACAGTTGTTTCCCTCTTTCGGCTTACTCGCTCGGCTTACTTGCCGGGCTGTGCGGGCAGCGGTACCTGCCGCTTGCTGCGGAGGTACGCGATCAGCGAGCGGATCTGATGATCGTTGAAGGGCTTCAACTGATCATCCGGCATCATCGACTGCGGGCTCTGCTGACGCGTTTCGATCTCATCTTTCGGCACGATCACTTCCGCATCGGCCGTCTGCAAGGTCAGGGACTGGGCATCTTCGCCGCGGAGCAGCCCGGTGATCACCCGCCCATCCACTGTCAGGACCACGGTCGGTTGGTACTCTTTGGCCATCACCGCACTCGGATCGACAATATTGCTTAGCAGGTACTGCAGGTCGTGGCGGTTCGATCCGGTCAGGTCAGGACCGACTTTTCCGCCCTCTCCATACAGTTGGTGACATTGCTGGCAGGTCTGCGAATAGATTTGGCGTCCCAGCGACAGGTCCGGATCGGGCCCGTCCGCTCCTTCGACCAAGCTTTGGTAGCGGGCGATCAGGTCGATCCGTTCCTGCGGCGTCGCGCGGACGGTTCCCCAAACCTCTTGCAGCAACTGATCGATCCGCGGGTGTTCGAGAAAGTGGAGTTGGCGGACGAGGTCGGCGGAGAGGGCGTTCGCAGGGAGTTTCCCCTCTTCGATCGCTTCCAGGACCGCCAAACCCGTTTCGGCCCGGGCCGTCAGGCTCGCCATCGCCAGGCGTCGATCGGCTGGGGACAATCGGTCATACATGGCTAACACTTTGGCGGCAGCTGCAGGAACTTGCACCTGGGCCAACCCGCGGAGGGCGATCGTCCGCACCGCCGGATCTTCCAGCGAGGCCAGGAGGAGCGGGGGGAGTTCCGGATCGCCGGCCGCCAACAAAGAATCGATGGCTTGGCGGCGACGTTCGCCCGGCGCGGTGGTGCTGCGGGCCACGGCACGCATCTTCTCCAGGGCCCGCGGGTCGCCCAAGACGACCCCTAGTGCCTCGGCTTGGCGACGCACCGACGCCTCGGCGGCGTTTGCCAGGCGGTCGTAGACCGCGGTCCAACCGGCGGGCGTGGCGACGCGTCGCCGACCTCGCAAGGCGGTCCGGATCGCCGTCAGGATGGTTTGTTGTTGTCCGGAATCCTGGACATTCCCAAGTTTTTGCACCAGCGCCGGCAGGGTCGATTGCCCTTCGAGGCTGGCGATGCGACGCAGTAAATTCTGTTGCAGCAGCGGCATCGTCGGTCCCGCCGCCAGCGCCAGATCCAGTGCCCTCGGCACGTCGGTCCCGACCAGGGGCTCGGCGGCATACCACAGCATCAAGGGCAGGTTGTGGTCCTCGGCATCTTCGCGGTGCGTGGCCAGGCCTGCCAGCACCTGCCACCGCTGTTCGGTCGGCAGTCGCTGCAGGGCGGAGGCGAGATAGAGGCGAACCACGGGCGAAGGATCGTCGACCGCCAAGGTGGCCAAGCGGTCGGCGATCCGCTGAAAAGCAGCCACCCGTTCGTCGGGCGTGGCGGTGTCGAGGGCCAGTTGGATCGTCCAGCCACGAACGTAGGGGCTGGCATCGTCCAGCATCTGATCGATGGTGCGCGCGGCGAGGCCTCCCGTTACATGCAGCGCCCACAGCGCCCGCAAGCGACGCGACGGTGCGGCATGCGTTTCCGCGATGTGCCGCAGCGTGTCTCGTGCCGCCGGATCGAGTTGCCCCGCTTGGTGACGTTCCTGGAGCAACCGCCGGGCGTGGCGGACATACCAGTCGTTGGATTCCAGGGCCATCTCCGCCAGCTCCTGATCAGACGCCTCGCGGAGGTTGACGCGGACCGGCTGCGGATCGCCGTAGGTGATCCGGTAGATGCGGCCGTTGTTGCGGTCATGGACGGTCGATTCGCGGGAATGACAGGCCTGCATGTCGTACCAATCGATCATGTAGGCATTCCCGTCGGGGCCGTACCGGAGGTTCAGGATTTGTGACGCCTGGTCGCCGGT
Source organism: uncultured Pirellulaceae bacterium (assembly GCA_964400585.1). Lineage (GTDB taxonomy): Bacteria > Planctomycetota > Planctomycetia > Pirellulales > Pirellulaceae > CAYNVI01. Next base: position 3,850 of record CAYNVI010000143.1, read on the forward strand.
CAGCAGGAAGTCGGGGCCATGGCTGCCGACATAGCCGGAGCCTTGCGGTTGCAGCGTATCCATGTTCAACCGCTGTCCATGGATGTTGTTCATGAACAGCTGGTTGCGATACGTTTCTGGCCAAGCGTCTCCCAGATAGATCATCGCACCGGCGTGGGCATGCCCCCCGCCGGCGTCGTCCGACCGACCGTTGCCGCTGTGAGGCGTTGCCCCGACGTAGTGGCGGTGGTCGGCGATCGTTTTGATGTCGTCATAGGTATAGGGATTGAAGTGCGATCCGGCCTGACGTTGGTAGCGGGCTCCTTGGATCACGTGGTAGAGGTGGGGGATCACGCAGGCCGTGCAGAAGGCTTGACCGAGATCATTAAAGTCGACGCCCCAGGGATTGCTGGTGCCATGGGCGAAGACTTCGAATTGGTCGCGTGTCGGATGGTAACGCCAGATCCCGGCATTCAACGGCGTCCGTTGGTCTTCGGGAGTCCCCGGTTTCCCCACCTTGGAATGGGTAAAGACCCCGTGGCAACCGTACAGCCAACCGTCGGGGCCCCAGATAAAAGCGTTGAGCGTTTCGTGGGTGTCGTGGTAGCCCCAGCCATCGAGCAGCACCTGCGGTTCGGCGTCCGGTACATCGTCGTGATCCGTGTCGGGGATAAACAGCAGGTAGGGGGCCGCTCCGACAAAGACGCCGTCGAAGCCGACTTCCAAGCCGCTGACCAGATTGAGTCCTTCGGCAAAGACCTGGCGGTGGTCGAGACGACCGTCGCCGGTCGTGTCCTCAAAAATCAGGATCCGGTCGCGTCCTTCGCCTTCAGGAGCCCGCCGCGGGTATTCGTATGCCTCGGCGATCCAGACGCGGCCGCGGTCGTCGAGCGCCATCGCGATCGGCTGCTTGACCGCCGGCTCGGACGCGGCGGCGGTCACTTGAAACTTCGCGGGGACCTGCATCGTCGCGGCGGCTGCCTGGGCGGCCAATCCTGCGTGGGGGTAGTTGTCGGGGGCGGGGGGAGCTGGCGGTTTGGGGCGTCCGGCGAAGTACGGCAGCAGGGTTCCGCGTCGCGCATCGACCATCGCCTGATTTTCCAGGGCCACATAGTCGAGGCCGAACATGAAGGACTTATCCGCGGCGGGGTTGGCTCCGGTCATTTCGACCGACAAGGTATGCATCCCCGCGGCCAAGCGGTGCCTGCCCAAAGAGAGGGCGTCGGTGGCAAGCACGTCGGGCCGCGCGTAACCGTCAAACGGCTTCCCGATCGGCTGGCCGTCGAGCAGGAACTGGACAACGCCGTAATCCCGCGCCTGCGTCAAGCCGACGAACAACTGGGTTTTGCCCGCTTTGGCGATCGGGAGGGCGAGATTGAGGCGATCGCCCGGTTTTCCGCCGGTCCACCACAGCTGCGCGTTACCGCTCCAGCGGCCCCGTGAGAAATTACCCATCGCTTGGGCGCTGGCCGACCCACCGGTCGTTCCCAACACCTGCAGCGCTTCGCCTTCGATGCCGACGCCGACGGCACCGGTCCGGTCGGCGGCGTTCAGTTGGGGAGCGGGGAGCGGCTGGGGCTGCGCCGCTTGCCAGGTCGCTTGATCGACCGTGCGGCGCTGCTGGGTCAGCAGGTGCGCCCCCTTCATCCCGCCGCACAGTAGATCGGGTTGGCCGTCGGCGTTAAGGTCGTGGACCACCAGCTGGCGGCCGATCCCTGCTTCGCCATCGGCTTGATGCGGAATCCACTCGACGCCGTCCTCTCCGCGACGCAGTTCGAACCAGTAGACGACCGCCCCGGCGTCCCACATCGGGCTCTGTTGGTGATGCGAATAGTACGTCTTGCCGGTCACGATATCGCGGAGTCCATCGCCATCGATGTCGGCCAGCGCGACGCTGTGCAATTCGCTGAAGACGACGCCGAAGCGGTTTTCCGAAGGCTGGCTCCCCATGATGCGGTGCCGTTGGAAGCGGCGTTCTCCCTCGGTCGTTTGGGTTTGTTCAAACCAGGCGAGCCCGAAATCGTGCGCCGCGAGGCTGGTGATCACGTCGTTGTCGCCATCCTTGTCGACGTCGTAAGCGTGCATCTCGGCCCCTCCGTAGCGGTCCGAGAACTTCACCGCGTGATGGGCCCACCGCGACGTCAGGGCGTCGGTTGCGGGTTGTCGGAACCAGCCGCCGGCATGCAGGATGTCCTGCCGCCCATCGTCGTCGATATCGCCGACGCCCAGGCCATGTCCGAACCGTTCGGCGGCCATCTTTTCGGAGATCGGGTGGAAGGCCCAGTCGGAAAAAGGACGTGCGGGGTCGATCGTCACGAACCCGAACATCCCTTCCCGGGTGCAGACTAATTCGCGCCGCCCATCGCCCACCACGTCGACAAATTGAGGCGATTCGTTGCCGACCCAGTCGAACACCTGGTGCTTTTTCCAGGGACGGCCGGGATCCTCCGCGACCCCCGGGTTTTCGTAGACGTAGGCCGGCGTGCCGGGAAACCCGACGACCAAGACGTCTGGCCGGCCATCGCGATCAAAATCGTCGACCCAGCAGAAAAAGTGATCGGCGTAGCCTTCGCGCGGTTGAGGCTTGGCTGGATAGATTTCGTGCCTCTGTTGGAAATCCGGCCCGGCGAACCAGTGGGGGCCGTACACGATGTCGTCACTGCCGTCCCCATTCAGATCTCCTGCCGCGATGCCTTCGGAGTAGTAAGTCTCGGTCAGCGGTTGCCGATCGAAGCTGATCAGCTGAGGATCGTCAGGGGCCGCCTGGGAGAGCGAGGGGATAAGGAGGCTGGCCAGCGTCCCCGCCAGGAAGGATGGCATGCAACCGGTCGGTTTCACAGTGAAGAACTCCGCAGGAGGAGGCCCGTTCAAGAAAGGGCGTGGGTGGGGGGCAGGAGGGGGCGCGGGCCGCCAAGGCGGGTGGAGAAACCGGTTCAGAACCGCGCCGCCGCCGCCGCTCGTTGCCTCCAATTTAGTCGATTGGCCGAGACTTGGGAAACGTTGGCGGCAGGCAGCAGGCGGGGCGTCCGCCCGGCTTTCCCCAGGCGGAGCCGGCACCGTTATCATGGCCGCCAGATCGACCACCCCTTTCCCGGGAGAACGCTTTGACCATCCCTCGCACTTCGCTTGCCGGCATCCCCCGCCCCCTCGATCGCCTGGTGCTTGGGCTCTGGCCCCTCTCCGGCGTCACCACCAAAGGCGTCCGTCGCGAAGATGCCGAGGCAACACTGCAAGCGGCGCTCGACGCCGGGGCCCGGACGTTCGATTCGGCTTACAGTTACGGCTATGAGGGGGAAAGCGATCAGCTGCTCGGGCGGGCCATCCGGGGGCGGCGCGAGCGGGTGGTGGTGATCGGCAAGGTGGGGCAACGCTGGAACGCCGCCCGCCAGCGCGTCGTCGACGGCCGTCCGGAGCAGTTGACGACCGATGCGGAGACATCCTTGCGGCGACTCGGGATCGACGCGTTTGATCTGCTCTTCTTGCACTCACCCCATCCCGACGAAAGCGTCCCGATCGAACGCTCGGCCGAAACGATGCAGCGACTGGTCGATCGCGGGTTGGCCGCGGCCACCGGCGTTTGCAATGTTTCGGATGAACAACTGTGCCGCTTCCAGGCGGTCACGCCCGCTGCCGCCGTGCAGTTGCCGCTGAACCTGTTGCAGCAGGAGACGCTGCGGCATCCGCTCCCCTGGTGCCGGGAACAGGGGATCGGGGTCTTCGTCTACTGGACTTTGATGAAAGGAATCCTGGCGGGGCGGATCGGTCGCGATCATCGGTTTCCCGAAGGCGATTCCCGGCCCAATTACGCGATCTACCAAGGGGCGCAGCGGGAGCGGGCTCACCGTCTGGTCGATGCCCTGCGGGGGATCGCCGCCGACGAAGGCAAGACTGTCGCCCAGTTGGCGATCGGCTGGACGCTGGCCCAGCCCGGCGTCTCGGCGGCCTTGATCGGGGCCCACCGGCCGGAACAGATTGTCGAGACGCTCGGCTCGGAACCGCTCGACGGCACGACGCTGCAACGGGTCGAGCAAACGCTGGGGCAAACGAGCGATCCGGATTGACGCATTCCGGCCTCTTGTGAACGGCCGCCCGGCCGGGGGCTTTTCGTCGACGACCAGCCTTTCCGCTTCGGCGACCCGTCTGGTACCCTTGCAGCATGAATCTGCTTGCCATGACGTTTGCTGATCTGTTGCTTTGGACGCTCGGTTCCACCCTGGCAGCGGGGTTGTTGATGGGCGGCATGCTTCGCCGGCGGAAGCAGCTGACCGAGCGGCTCCGCGAGCACGTGGCGGCCAAACTCGACGCTCCCGAAGCGGGCGAGCCCGACGAGTCGGCTCGCTAGACTTTGTCAGAAAACCAAAAACGGGTCGCCTGGCGATTCCGCGCTGTCCCGTCTCCCCCGCCGCGCAGCGGATCGCGGGGGAGAAGGATAGGATGAGGGGCGGTTTTCTGACCAAGTTTCGACTTCCTTCCGGCTCCTTGAATCCTGCAATCTTCGATTGCGCGTTCCGACCGCGGTTTTTGCATGAAAAAACACCTCTATATCGAAACTGTCGGCTGCCAGATGAATGTCCTGGACAGCGAGATGGTCGTCGCCGATTTGAAGCGACACGGCTATGAAATGGTCGACCGCCCGGCCGACGCCGATACGGTGTTGTTCAATACCTGCAGCGTGCGCGAGCACGCCGAGGAAAAGATCTACAGCGCCTTGGGCAAGCTGCGGCAGACCAAGGAACGTCATCCCGAGAAGACGATCGGGGTGATGGGCTGCATGGCCCAGAAAGACCAGAAGATCATTTTTGAGCGGGCTCCCTATGTCGATCTGGTCGTCGGCCCGGGCCAATTGCAGCAGATCCCGGGTTTGCTGGAGGAAATCCGCAGCGGCGGGGGGCGGCAGATGGCGGTGTCGCTGGGCCGCAAAGAAGGCAAGCAGGAAACGATCCGCCGCAGCCACGAGACCTTCGATCCGCTCCGCGACCCGGCGATGCGTCCGACTCCGTTCCAGGCGTACCTCCGCATCCAGATCGGCTGCGACAAGTTTTGCTCCTACTGCGTCGTCCCCAATACGCGGGGGCCCGAACAGGGACGCTCGCCCGATCAGATCGTGCGGGAAGCCGAAACGTTGGCGGCCCAGGGCTGCCGGGAAATCACGCTCCTGGGGCAGACGGTCAACAGTTACCGTTTCACCGACGCCGCCGGCCACCAAACCAACCTCGCCGGCCTGCTGCAGCGGTTGCACACGGTCGCAGCGATCGACCGGCTTAAGTTCGTGACCAATTACCCCAAGGATATGACCGAGGAGTTATTGGAAACGATTCGCGATCTCCCCAAGGTCTCGACCTACCTGCATGTCCCCGCGCAGAGCGGCAGTGACGAGCAACTGAAGCGGATGCGTCGCGGTTACACCGTGGCCGACTACTTGGCGATGATGGAGCGGATCGAACGGATCTTGCCCGCCGCCTCGATCAGCAGTGACTTCATCGTCGGTTTCAGTGGCGAGACCGATGCCGACTTCCGCCAGACGGTCGATTTGGTCAAACGCTGTCGCTTCAAAAACAGCTTCATCTTCAAATACAGCGAGCGGGCGGGAACGAAGGCTGCCCAGCGGATGCCGGATGACGTTCCCGAGGCGGTCAAATCGCAGCGGAATCAGGAATTGCTCGCCGTCCAGGATGCGATCTCGCGGGAAGATAATCAGCGGTTTGTTGGGCAGACGGTGGAGATCCTCGTCGAAGGTCCCAGCAAGAAGGCGAAACGTCGCGGCGATGAGGGACCGCTGGTGCAGATGACCGGGCGCACGATGTGTGATCGGATCGTGGTCTACGACGGCAATCGACGGCACGCCGGGGAATTGTTGTCGGTGTCGATCACCGATGCCAGCAGCCACACGTTGATCGGTCACGTGCGGACCGTCCACACCGGCCCGGAAGTCTACCAGCTGCAAGCGACCGGTTCGGGAACTTGAGCTCGTCACGAAAAGGCCGGGCGAGCGCCCCATGCCACTCAGAGCCTATCCGGAAACCAGCCAACTGGCCGCGCAGCGGCTCCTTTCGTTCC
>CAYNVI010000144.1:0-9826 GCA_964400585.1 uncultured Pirellulaceae bacterium
CGGTCGGATCGCGGGGCAAACCAGCGACCGTCACGGGAATCGCTGTTGGGTGCTGACGCTGCAGACCCGCGAGCAGCATATCCGCCGCGAAAAGGCGACCAGCAACATCTGCAGCAACCAGACGCTGTTGGCGCTGCGTGCTTCGATTCATCTCAGTCTCCTGGGGCCGCAGGGTTTGAAGGAGGTCGCCGAGCACTGCGTTCGCAAGACGGCCTACACCCGCGACCAGTTGCGTTCTCAAGAGCGTTTTTCGGACGCCTTCGAAGGACCTGTCTTCAAAGAATTCGTCGTCCGCGATCGGAGCGGCGAAGTTGCAGAACTATGCGCGTCTGCCCGCCAGGCAGGCTTCTTGCCCGGGGTGCCGTTGGCGCCTTGGTATCCCGAATTGAGCGATTGCTTCTTGGTCGCCGTGACCGAACGCCGGACCGGTGCCGAGATCGATCGTTTTTGCCAGACTTTGGCTTCCCTTCCTGTTGCAGGAGTTCCCGCCGGTGCGTAACACCCAGTCGACCCAGCTCCTTTTTGAACTGTCCCGTCCCGGTCGTCGCGCGTCCTTGATGCCTGGCGTCGAAGTCGAAGCCCCTGCGGTCAGCGAACTGCTGCCGCCGGAGGCGTTGGCTGACGAGCCTCCGCCGCTGCCCGAGCTGGCCGAAGGCGACGTGGTCCGTCACTTCACCAACTTGTCGACGCTGAACATGAGCGTCGACACCCACTTCTATCCGCTGGGCTCCTGTACGATGAAGTACAACCCCAAGCGGAATGAACGATTGGCGAACCTGCCCGGTTTAATCGACGTGCATCCGTTGCAACCGAGCGAATCGATGCAGGGATTGCTGCAGATCCTGTACGAATTGCAGGACATGCTGGCGGAAATCAGCGGCCTGCCAGGCGTCTCCTTGCAACCGGCGGCCGGAGCCCACGGGGAATTGACGGCGCTGATGGTGGCGGCGGCTTACTTTACCGACCGCGGCGATCCACGCCCCATCGTGCTGACCGCGGATTCCGCGCACGGGACCAATCCCGCCAGTGCTCGGATGGCCGGGTTCGAAACCCAGACCGTCAAAAGTAACGCCGACGGCTTGGTCGATTTCGATGACCTCAAGAGTAAATTGAATGACCGCGTGGCGGTCTTCATGCTGACCAATCCCAACACACTGGGACTGTTCGATCGCCAGATCCGCCAGATCACCGACGCGGTGCACGAGGTGGGGGCCTTGATCTATGCCGACGGCGCCAACATGAACGCCATCTTGGGAATCAGTCGACCGGGAGATTTTGGGGCCGATCTGATGCACTTCAATCCCCACAAGACCTTCAGTGGTCCGCATGGCGGGGGAGGCCCTGGAGCGGGACCGATCTGTGTCCGTGATTTCCTGGCCCCTTACCTGCCGGCGCCCGTGGTCCAGTATGACGAAGCTGCCGACTGTTACCGTCTCGATGACGCGATGCCGCAGTCGATCGGACGCGTGCGGAGCTTCTTCGGGAATACCGGCGTGTTGCTGCGAGCGTACTTCTACATTCGCACCTACGGTCCCGACGGGCTGCGGCGCGTCAGCGAAGACGCGGTGTTGGGCGCGAATTACTTGCTCAGCAAGGTCAAGCACATTCTGGACGTCCCGCACGGCGATCGCTGCATGCACGAGTTCGTAGCCTCGGCGACGCCCTTGAAGAAGGAAGCGGGGATTTCGGCGATGGATTTGGCCAAGCGACTGCTCGATTATGGATTCCATGCGCCCACGGTGTATTTCCCCTTGGTCGTCTCCGAAGCGGTGATGGTCGAACCGACCGAGACCGAGAGCAAGGAAACCCTCGATGCTTTCGCTGAGGCGTTGTTCCGGATCACCGAAGAGAGCGGCGATCTGATCCATGAAGCACCGCACTCGACGCGGGTCAGCCGTCCGGACGACGTCACGGCGGCGCGAAAGCCGGTCGTGCGTTGGTCGGATGAGACGTAAGCTTCCAGCACGTGGGGAGAGAGCCGCTTGGAAGGAAGACTGCTGATCGATCCGCCTGGAAAGGCCGCCTGGAACATGGCGGCCGACCAGGCGTTGCTCGCTTCGGTCTCGGCCGGCGGCCCCGCGGTGTTGCGGTTCTATCGCTGGCACCAGCCCACGCTGAGTCTCGGCTATTTTCAGCCGGTGAGCCAACGAAGCGAGCATCCCGACAGCCAAGCGTTGCCGCGGGTGCGTCGCAGCACGGGGGGTGGCGCGATCGTCCACGATCAGGAATTGACCTACAGCCTGACCCTGCCGATCGTCGATCGCGCCCGCCGCAGCGTGCAGCGCGTTTACGATGCCGTTCATCGGGCGATCCGCGCGGTGCTGGCCGATGAGGGAATCGTCTTGCAGCGGTTCGCCGACAGTGCGGCTGCGCGCGTGCGCCGCGACGCGATGCCGACGATCGAACCTTTTCTTTGTTTTCAACGCCGCACCGACGAAGACCTGATCCTCGCCGGTTACAAGGTCGTGGGCAGCGCGCAACGTCGCTCGGCCCGGGCCGTCCTGCAACATGGCAGTCTGTTGCTGCGCGCCAGCGCGGCGGCACCGCAGCTGCCGGGCATCAATGATTTGGCTGCCCGTCCGGTTTCCTGGGCCTCCCTGACCGAGCGGCTGCCCGAGCGGCTTGGACAGCAGCTCGCCGCGGCGGGAAAACCGCGGATCCGCTGGGAGGCGTCCGAGTGGCAGGCGGCGGAACGGACGTCGGCCGGGCAGATCGAAGCGGAGCGGTTTGCCGAGCCGAGCTGGAACGACCGCCGGGTGTGAAGTTCGGATGAAAAAGGGAGGCCTGCCGGGGGCTGCGAAAGGTCTCCCTAAGCTGGTTGCGCCGCGGGCAACGGTCGAGGGGGCGTGCCGGTTGGCTCCCCGTTAGGCACGCGATAACAGCGAAGAAATCGCCGTGACGGGTCCCGCCAACGCCTTGCTCGAGGCTCCCTCCGCGATCGGTTTTCATCGCTTGGGGGGCCCTAACACCCGCTAGAGCCGGTTGAGCGGAGGAGATTTGTTCCAAGCTATCTTCATTTCGGCTTCCCGTTTTGCTACAGACAGTATTCGTGGTGGTTATACTTAAGTGCAACGTTTTCGCGTTTCAGCCTGACGCGTCCTTTGCTGAGCACGGTTGGCTAAGTACCGGGGTCAAGGAAAGCTAGGTGGTCAATGAAAGTTAAATTGAAGGTCCAGTCGGGCAGTCACGCGGGAAAAGAGATCGCGATCAGTTCGGACAAGTTCTTGATCGGTCGTGGTGAGCAATGTCAGCTCCGCCCCAAGAGTGAATCGGTGAGCCGCCGCCACTGCGTGCTCGTCCTCCGGGACGGCAAGGTGTTGGTGCAGGATTTAAAGAGCCGCAATGGCACGTCGGTGAACGACAAACGCCTGCCGACCGACCGCGCCAAGGTCCTCAAGCACGGAGACGTGTTGAAGGTGGGCAAGTTGGTCTTTGAGATGGTGATCGACCACGGCTTGGGCGGGAACAAGAAGCCGCAAGTCAAAGACGTCAAGGACGCGGCGGCGCGGACGGTCAAAGGGGGTGGCGACAGTCGCTTCGAAGATGTCGATATCGGCAGCTGGCTGGACGAAGCCGACCAGATCGAACGGGTCCGCAAGGATTTCGATCCGCAGACGCGTCAGATCCGTCTCGACAATCCGAAATCCGATACCTCAGCGGATGCCGGCTCCGATTCGGAAACGGGGCAAGAAGTCCCTGCCGAAGCGAGCGATGAGGAAGACACCAAACGCGGCAAGCGGCCCGCCAAACAGGCACCGCAAAAGCTTCCAAAGGATTCGACCAAGTCGCAGCATGTCGATTCGCGGGATGCGGCCGGTGACGCGTTGAAGCGATTCTTTAGCGGACGCTGAGCAAGCTCGCCCGCAGGCCGCTCGCCGCCGCAGAGGGCGGCAGGCAACGATCGACGCGGCGGACCGATTCTTGGTTTCCCGAGAGGATAGGAAGCGGATGACCGATTCGACCAGTCATCTTGTCCGGCGGTATCTGGAAAACGATCCCTCGGCCTTCAGCCAGTTGGTGCGACGCTACCACCAACTGGTCTTCCAGGTTTGCATGCGGATTACCGGACATCAGCAGGATGCGGAGGACGCCCTGCAGGAGACCTTCACCCGCGTGGCGCGGGCGTTGCCGGTCTGGGATGCATCGCGGCCGATCGAACCTTGGTTGATCACGATCGCCCGCAACCGGTGCCGGAGTCTGTTGGCGCGTCGCCGCCCGCTCTGTTCCTTAGCGGTGGCTGCCGAGCCGGAATCGAACGCGGCGGAATTGGAGCGTTCGGCCCGGGTGCTGGCCGAAGAGATTGGGCTGGCGATCGAACGCTTGCCGGAAAATCACCGTCGAGCGTTTCGGCTGTTCCATGAAGAGCAAGCGACCTACCAGGAGATCGCCGCCGAGTTGGGATGCCCGTTGGGGACGGCCAAGACCTGGGTCCGGCGGGCCCGTGTCGAATTGATCGGGCGGTTACAGCAGCGCGACGTCTTCAGGGAGGCGGATGCCGATGCGATGCGATGAGTTCCAGGAACGGTTGCATGATTGTCTGGATGCGGGGCAGCGCCCGGGTGCCGACCGTCCGCTTCGCCGCCATTGCCGGCAGTGCACTCGTTGCCGCCAAGATCTGCACGCGTGGCAGGCGATCGATCGGGTCGTTGCGCCGCCTGCCCGCCGCTCGCCCGCCGGGCGGCCCGCCCTGGCAGTTCCTCGCTGGGCGGTTGCGGCCCTGCTCGCAGGCGTGCTGTTCGGACTAAATGGCTGGTCGGGTCCCGACATCCGATGGGCCTCACGCGGAGGGCCGCCAGCGACTCCGCAAGCCAACCGCAACGCGGCGGTTTCCCCTTCGTCGATCGCGGCGAGCCAGCCGGGAGCCGGCGTTGCGGACCACCGTCTGGCCGTCTTCTTCGCCTCCGAACAGGACCTGCTCCAGTGGGACGACCCGCGGTGGCAGGATCCTGCTTGGATCGACCGTTGGGCCGACCAGGTGGCTGAGCCGTTGGAGCCGCTGTCGCAAGGCTTCGCGCCCCTGGGGCGATCTTTCCAGGCCGCTTTCAGTCTCCTGCTGCTGCCTCGGCAGGCGGGCGAGGCAAAGCCGCCCCCCCTGGGGCAATCATTGCAATCGGGACAACCTGTTCGCGGTCTCGATCGAAATTACGTCTGATCGCGACGGAGTCGACGAATCTGGTCCGAAAAGGCTTCCCGTGGCCACGGCGGCAGGCCAAGGTAGAGTGATAGGGTTGATCTCGCTCCTCCACCACCAATTGGGTCCGATGTCGTTTCGCAAGCCGGGTCGTCTGCTGCTGTGCGTCGTCTTAGGCCTAGGGCTGCTCCGGCCCCTGGCGGCCGAGAATTCGATCCTCCTCCGGAACGGATTCGTGCTCCGGGGCAATGTGATCGAAATCGCTTCCTTGGATGGAAATGCCTTTGCTTCCGGGGCCGGCGAAGTCAACGTTCGCCCGCTTTGGATGGTCGATGACAAGCTCCGCCGAGTGTATGTCCATCAACACGGGATGGTCGTTCCCGAGGGGGTGAACGAAGCGCCGGACTTGACCCAGCGGATCGAGCTGTGGCAACCGACAGCGCCGTTGAACGCCAAGATGGTCGCGGGGATCGGTGGAATCCTAGGGGTTTCGTCCTTTAACGAAAAAGGGCGTCGCAAGGTGCAGATCCGCGGGCCCGAAGGCAAGCCGCTGACGGTGGTTCAGGGACTGACCGAAATCACCGCCCGGTATGCCAAGGTCGAAGGTTTGAAAGCGTCGCCCGCCTACCAATGGGACATGCGGATCGCGACCGATTCGATCCCTCCGGATGAGCTCCGCCGCGTCTTCCACGATCGCTTGCAGCCGTTGACCCTCGACGTGCGGCTGGAGCTGATCCGCTTCTACATCGAAGCCGAACAGTTCGGCGAAGCGCGGCGGGAAATGGAAGCGGCGATCGCTGCCTTTCCGGAAGAACCGCGGTTGGTCGAGCAGCTGGGGGCCTTGGTGCAGCGGCAGGCGGGCCAATTGCTCGAAGAGGCCAAGTTGCGGAAAACTGCCGGACAGGTGGAACTGGCGATGGAGATCCTGCGGAACTTTCCCCGTGAGGAAGTCGCCCGCGTGATGCGTCTGGAAGTCGAAGAAGTGACGGCCGAGATCGCGGAGCAGCAGTCTGCTGGGAGCGAGTTGGTGGAACGCCTGGCAGGGCAGATCGAGCAGCTCGAACCGCCCCGCGCCGAACCGTTGCAGCCCCTCTTGCAGGAGATCCAGGAAGGGCTGTCGCTCGATACGATTGCCCGGCTGAGTGACTATCGACGGTTGGGAGCCGAAGAGACGCTCCCGCTGGAGAACCGGGTTGCCCTGGCCCTCGGTGGCTGGATGCTCGGTTCCGGGTCGGGGCTACAGAACCTGGCGGTCGCGACGTCGATGATCGAGGTGCGTCGGCTGGTGGCCGAGTACCTCGCGACCGCTGATTTGGCTCGTCGCCAAGCGATCCTCGATCAGCTCCGTCAGTTGGAAGGTGCCGATCCGGCCAGCGTGGCCAAGATGCTGCCGCTGTTGCCGCCTCCCCTTCCCTTGCCCGCAGCGGCCGCCGATTCGGCGGCAGGCGAGGAGCCGCAGGACGACGACGTGGCCGCGAACGATCCCCCGGGCCTGCATCGGGTCACAACCGCCTGGGCTGCCGGCCCGCCGGTCGATTATCTGGTGCAGCTGCCGCCCGAATACAATCCGCTCCGCAGCTATCCGGTGGTCGTCACGTTGCACGCGCCGCCGGGAACGCCGGAAGCCCAGCTCGCGTGGTGGTGCGGACCCTACAACCAGGAACTGAAGATGCGGATGGGGCAGGCGGCCCGCCACGGTTACGTCGTCGTCGCCCCGGCGTGGACGCGTCCCGGGCAGTCGTTGTACGAATACACGACCCCGGAACATCACCGCGTGTTGGCGGCGGTGCGGGATGCGATGCGGCGGGTTTCGATCGATGCCGACCGCGTCTTCCTGAGCGGGCATGGGGAGGGAGCCTCGGCGGCCTGGGATATCGCGCTTGCGCATCCGGACATCTGGGCCGGTTTGCTGGCCGTGGGGGCGGAGGCCCGCAAGTACGTCAAGCACTACCATCCCAATGGGACCGAGTTGCCGATGTACTTCGTGATGGGGGAGATCGCCGGCGCCCCCGATCCTTTGATGCGGAACGGGGCGACGCTCGATCGCTACATGAAACCGAAGTACAACGCCATGGTGGTGATGTATCGGGGCCGCGGGGGCGAACACTTTTTCGAAGAGATCCACCATTTTTTCGACTGGATGAACCTGCGGGCGCATCGCCGCCCTGCCCCGCCCCAGGAGATCGACGTGGTGACCATGCGGAAGCACGACCGCTTTTTCTGGTGGTTGGAAATGCCGGCGATCGACGACCAGGTGACGATCAACCCGATCCTATGGGATCAGCAATCTCGGAAGCGGGCGGCCCCGGTCCGCGCGCGGGTCAACGCCAACAACAGCGTGATCATTTCCAGCGGCCCCGCCGAATCCTTCACCGTCTGGCTGACGCCCTCGATGGGACTTGACCTGAACCAGCAGGTCGTCGTCCGTTACGGTTCGGGACGGAGCACCCGGTTTGATTTTGACGGCGACGTTGACGTGCTGCTGGAAGATGCCCGCACGCGCGGCGATCGCCAGCGCCCGTACTGGGCCAAGGTACAGGTCCCCTGAGGGCGCCGCCCGTTCAGCCGCCGAAGCCGCTGTAGCGTTGCACGCCGCGGGCGTACATCCAGCGACAGAGCAGGATGAAAAAGATCAGCCAGCCCGCTTCGATCGCCATCTCGCCGGCCAATTCCTCGCGGGGGATCTTTCCCAGGAAGACGGCGGCTGGGAAGTAGGCGAGGTACTTGAGCGGCAGCAGTTGCACGAACCACTCGATTTCATCCGGCAGGAACGACAGCGGGAACATGTGGCCGCTGAGGAAGAAACTGAACAGCATGTAGATGAACAGCAGGCTGCTGACTTCGAGGAACCAGAAGCCGATCATCCCGATCGTCGCTTCGAGGAAAAAGCCGATCAGAAAGCCCATCACCAGCGATCCGAGGAAGGCGGCAAACACCTCGGGCGGCGGCCAGCCTTCGATGAAGTAATTGCGGCACAAAAAGAAAACGAGGGCAAACGGCCCGAGCGCCACGGTGTAGTAGGCCAGCTTGTGGGCGATCCGTTGCAGGAGGAGGAAACCGATCAGGTCGATCGGCTGGATCAAGTAGCGTTTGATCTCGCCTTCGCGGATCTGTTTGGCGATCCCGCTGGCCAGGGCCGGCATGCTCGAAAAGGCGCGGCCCAGCATGGTGATCAGGTAATAGGCAACCATGTCGGGAAAGCGGTAGCCCCCCAAGCTTGTCGCGGAATCGTCCGCTTGGCCCCCGGACTGGGCGCGGACCGATTCGAACACCGCAAACCAGAGAAAGATTTGCGTGATGATCGGGAGGAATCGCATCAGGGTCCCGAGGGCAAAATCGCCTCGGTAGACGAGCCGCTCTTCCAGGGCCACGCGGAGCACCATCCACCAGGTTCGAGCGCGATGGCCGAGCGTCAGCGAGCCGGAGGTCTCGGACATCAGGACGCCCCTTGCCGGCTCGACGCCTGACGGGCTGCTGCCTGACGGCCCGCTTCCTGATGGGCATCGTCGACTTGATGGAAGAGGTCCGCGATCACGTCTTCCAAGGGAGGATCTTCCACCGAGACGTCTTCGATGGTGTATTCCCGCAGGGCGGTGGCCAAGCGATGGGGGACATCGGCCCGCGCGATCTGCAGGCGGGCTTTGGGCCACTGCGTATCGATCACCTCGCCGATGCGGCCAAGATCGGGCGGCTCGACCCCTTCGGCAAACTGCAAGGTGACGATCTTGTTGCCCGAAAATCGATCGATGACGCCGGAGAGCGAGCCGTCGTAGTGAATCTGTCCGCCGGCGATGATCACGACCCGTTTGCAGAGCGCGGCGACGTCCTTCATGTAATGGCTGGTCAGCAGGATCGTGATCTTCCGTTCCTGCTGGTAGTACTTCAAGAACTGTTGGATGTTGTGTTGGGCGATCACGTCCAGGCCGATCGTCGGCTCGTCGAGGAACAGGACCTCGGGGCTGTGGAGCATCGCGGCGATCAGTTCCATCTTCATCCGCTCGCCAAGCGAAAGCTCGCGGACGGGCTGTTCCAGCAGTTGGCGAACATCGAGCAGGCTGGAGAGCTCGTCGAGCCGGCGTTGGAAGGCGGTGGTTTCCAGCGCGTAGATCTGTTGGTGCAGGCGGAAAGATTCGCGGGCGGGGAGGTCCCACCACAGCTGGTTCTTCTGGCCCATCACCAAGGCGAACCGGCGGCGATACGCGTTGTGCCGTTCCCAGGGGACGTAGCCCATCACGGTCGCCTCGCCGCAGGTCGGATTGATGACTCCCGACAGGAGCTTCAGCGTGGTCGTCTTGCCCGCCCCGTTGGGGCCCAGGAAGGCGACGAATTCGCCCGCTTCGACCCGTAAATCGATTCTGGAGACCGCCCCTGAGGGATGCCGCTCATGGACACCGCCGGAAGCCTGCCGAATCAATGGCGCAGAGCATTGCATAACCGTGACAAAGCAGGTACACAGAGTTCAGTTTTTGTTTCTCTTCAGGGGATTGGCAGGCAGGTGTTCTGCCGTGCCCCCGCTTGAGCGGCGTATCCGCACCAAACCATTGGCATCTCAGGAGGCTTGCAAACAATGATTGGCGGCATAGGAATTCCAGAACTGCTTATTATCCTGGCCATTGTCCTGGTGATTTTCGGTGCGAACAAGCTCCCGGAAATTGGCTCAGGCATGGGTCGGGCGATCAAAAATTTCAAAAAGGC